>JBKKAE010000278.1:0-3928 GCA_046714835.1 Actinomycetota bacterium
CTTCTGCCCCGGCCGGACCCGTCCCTCGTCGCGGATGCCCTGGACCGCGATCTGACCTGAGGTGAGCACGGCCGCGGCCTGTTCGAACGAGAGGTTGGCCGGCTTCCGCTCGAGCTTCGATCCAGGAGCAGTTGCGTGCTCGGCGAAGGTGCCACCGTTGCCCCAGAGATTGGCACCCACGGTCTGACCGAAGACCTCATCGCCCGGCTGGAACCGCGTCACGTTCCTACCCACCGACTCGACGAACCCCGCCAGGTCGGTGCCGGGGACCGGGTTCTTCGGCCTGCGCAATCCGGACCCCATGACGCGAAGGACGTAGGGGATCCCTCGCAGTGCGTGCCACACATCCGGGTGGACCGACGTCGCGCGAACCCGGACCAGCACCTCGTCATCCCCGACGGTCGGCCGCTCGATCTCCCGAAGCTCGAGGACGTCGGGCGAGCCGTACCGCTTCTGGATGATCGCCTTCATCACATCCGCACGAACCTATGCAGGGGAGACCGCCACCTTCTCCCAGACCGAAACATGCTTGACGCTCTCGCTCGTGAACGGCTCTCGGTTCCATCCGCCCCAGCGCTCGTGCAACCTCATCCCGGCGAGTCGCGCCATCAGATCGAGCTCTGCCGGCCATACGTATCGGAACGGCATCGAGAACCGCTCGAGATCCCCGTCGACAAGAGAGAGGTGATGGGAGATGAGCCCCTGGTTCGCGACGTCGAATTCGTCGATCCCCCAGTAGCCGTCGCGTGACTCGAAGACCCGGTAGATCTCGCCGGGCGGCAGCCGGCGGAGCTGGGGCACCTCCACCTCGATCACGAAGCGACCCCCCGGCTGGAGGTGCGCTGCCACGTTACGGAAGCAGGCGACCTGCGCCTCCTGCGTTGTCAGATTCCCGATCGTGTTGAAGACCAGGTACGCGAGGGAGAACGACCCGTCCACCGAAGTCGTCGCGAAGTCGCCGATCGTCACGCCGATCTCTCCGCCACCCGGCTTCGACCGCAACCTCTCGACCATCGCATCCGAAAGATCGATCCCGTGGACCTGCACGCCGCGCTGCGCAAGTGGCAGCGCGACCCGGCCGGTTCCGATACCGAGCTCGAGCGCTCGGTCGTTCCCGGCCATCTCTGCGAGGAAGTCGATGACCGGCTCCAGGATGGCAGAGTCGAACATCTCTACGGCGTCATCGTCGTACCTCGCAGCGACCTCTTCGCCGAAGTACCCGTCGTCCTGACGCACGAGCCAGAACCTACCGCACCATCTTTCCCACCAGTCGAGCACCCTGCGCGGACATGCTCGTCGCGATCGAGCCGTAAGTGCTCGTCAGGACGTGGGCGGGATCTCCACGACGCGGCCGTCCTGCAGGCCGAAGTCCCAGACATCGATCGCCGGCGGTTCCACGCCGAGGGTCGTGAGAGCCGTGCAGATCTGACTCCGGTGATCGGTCCCGTGGTGAAGCACCTGCGCGAGCCGGATGCTCAGCGGAGCGTGGGTCTCCGAGCCGTCGTCGCGATGCCTCTCGAGGACGGCATCCGGATCGAGGTCATCTCTCAGAACTCCCGACCAAGCCACCCCGTGGCCCTCGATCACGGCCCGGAGCTCCGGGAGGTCCATCTGATCCTCGTCGATCAGGGGAGTCAGCCCACCACTCAGAACGAAGAGGTAGGAGGAGTCGGCCCCGACGGTATGGCGCACGGTGTCGAGGATCGAGCCGTACGTCCCCGGAACGGCGGTCTCGAGTTGCTCGGGGCTGAGTGCGAGACACTCGTCGATCACCCGCAGCGTCGCCCACATGTGGTGGCCAAAGGCGTCACCCATCAACGACTTCGTCATGGCCTCACCGTAGCAAACCCGTGTCGCGGGCTCGGACGGATGAGCCCTCGTGATCAGGCGCCTCCCGGCGCGCCGAAAGGTCCGTGGTGCCTAAGGTGATGGCATGAAGATGACGGGAGATCCGATCCCACTTCGTGACCACCCAGGAGTGGCGGAGCTGGCTGGAGGGGAAACGCAACAAGGCGCGCGTCGCGAAGCTGACCGAGGAGGGCGGATGACCGAGGCAGGTCTCGCCGAGATCGAGCGAGCCAAGCAGAGCGGCCGGTGGAGCGGCCTGTGAGCCCGCTGATCGCGGCCACTGCAACGGCCAGGATCGCGGCGGTCGGCGCGGCCGTCGGCTTCCTCGTGATCGCGATCTTCCAGGCGGCGCTGGCCCTGGGCGCACCGCTCGGCCGGGCCGCATGGGGCGGGACCCGGACCCACCTGCCGACGGGACTCCGATCCGCCAGCGCGGCCGCGGTGGTCTTCTGGTTGTTCGCGGGGCTCATCGTGCTCGGACGCGCCGAGTTCCAGATCTCTCCCATTCCGGACACGGTCGCGCGATGGGGAACCTGGATCCTCGTCGGCGTGCTCCTGGCCGGCGCTTTGATGAACTTCGCGTCATCGAGCCCGTGGGAGCGCTTCCTCTGGGGACCGCTCACGCTCGCGCTAGCCGTGCTGTGCTTCGTCCTCGCGCGTAGCTGAGCCGGCCACTCCGACCGAGGGGATGGAGCTCAGCTCTCCACGAGTTCGGCGAGGAGCGCTTGGATCCGGCTGTCCAGCTCGTCGCGGATCGGGCGGACCTCCTCGAGCGTCTTGCCCGCCGGGTCGTCGAGCTCCCAGTCCTCGTAGCGCTTCCCGGGATAGATCGCGCACGCGTCGCCGCATCCCATCGTGATCACGACGTCGGACGCCTGGACGAACTCGTCGGTGAGCGGCTTCGGGTACTCCTTCGACATGTCGACGCCGATCTCGTTCATCGCCTCCACGACCGCTGGGTTGATCTCCTCGGCGGGCGTGCTTCCCGCGGATCGAACGTGGAGTCGCCCCTTCGCGTGACGCTCCAAGAGCGCAGCCGCCATCTGGCTCCGGCCCGCGTTGTGCACGCAGACGAACAGGACCTCGGGTCGAACCTTCGCGATCGAACCTTCCGCCTGACCGAGCGCACGCAAGCGCTCCCGAGCGAACCGGTGGGCGAGCACCGGGAGATGGGCCGACACGGTTACCTCCGGCCAGCGGTCGAGCGCCTCCTGTACGAAGCGCGCGATCGTCTCGGAGCCGAAGATGCCCTTGAACTCCCGAGCCAGCGCAGTGACCGCCTTGTCGAACTCGGCGGTGGTGAGGAGCGTTCTCGCACTCTCCATGATCGACCTCCTCGCTCAGCTCCGAGGCTTGGTGGCGTGCACGATCGCTCCGTACATATGGTCGGTCTCCTCGTGGGTGGGCTCGATCGAGATCCCTTCGAATCCCGCCGCGGTCAGCTCGGCCTCGTACTCGGCGAACGAGAGCGCTCCGGCGATGCAGCCGACTAGCTCCCCCGCTCGGCCCGCTCGTCTGGCGAGAGCGCGTCCGCGGCGACGACATCGCTGATCCCCAGGCGTCCGCCGGGGCGGAGCACGCGGAACATCTCTCGGACCACCTGCGGCTTGTCCGTGGACAGATTGATCACGCAGTTCGAGATGATCACGTCCACGCTCGCGTCCGGGAGCGGCACGTCCTCGATGTATCCCTTCACGAACTCGACGTTGGTGGCCTCCGCCTTGCGTGCGTTCTCGCGGGCGAGGTCGAGCATCTCGTCGGTCATGTCCAGGCCGTACACGTGGCCCGTGGGTCCGACCCTTCGGGCGGAGAGCAGCACGTCGATCCCACCACCGGACCCGAGGTCCAGGACTGTCTCGCCCTCCCGCAGCTCGGCCACGGCGGTCGGGTTGCCGCATCCGAGGCTCGCGAGGACCGCCTCGTCGGGGAGCTTCCCTCGCTCCTCGATGTCGTAGAACTTCACGCCGCAACCGTCGGCGGGATCGCAACAGCCCGCGACCTCGCTCCAGTCGTCGGCAGCCTTCCCCTCCTTCACGGAGACCGCGGCCGCCGCATAGCGGTCCCGCACCGTGTCCCGGAG
>JBKKAE010000279.1:0-4082 GCA_046714835.1 Actinomycetota bacterium
CGCTCCTCCACTCCAGGGCGACACGGTCGCAGACGTCGTGATCCTCGGCGGCGGCTACACCGGGTTGTGGACCGCACTGCACCTCACGGAGCTCGAGCCGGGGATCGACGTCGCGATCCTCGAGCAAGACATCGCGGGCGGCGGCGCCAGCGGCCGGAACGGCGGCTTCGTGAACTCGTTCTGGGGCGACATCGAGTACCTCGCGCACCGTTTCGGAGATCGGGCCGCGATCGCGCTCTGCGAAACGGGCGAGGAGAGCGTCCGCACGATCGGAGGGTTCTGCGAGGACCAGAGGATCGACGCCTGGTATCGCGGCGACGGCGAGTACATGGTGGCCGCCTCCGACGACCAGATCGGCCGATGGGCCGACGGTGTCATCACCGCCGACCGGCTGGGCGTGAACGAGCACTTCCAGGTGCTGTCGGCCGCCGAGATGCGTGAGCGGATCGCCTCGCCCGTGTTCCGCGGGGCGCTGTACCGGAAGTTGGGCGCCACGGTGCATCCCGCGCGCCTCGCGCGCGGGATGCGCCGCGTGCTGCTGGAGCGAGGAGTGCGGATCTTCGAGGACACGCCGGAGACCCGCTTCGGCGCCGGGGAACCCGCCCTGGCCGAGACGCCCCGCGGTACCGTCCGAGCCGGGAACGCGGTGATCGCCCTGAACGCGTGGGCGTCGCACTGGAAGCGTTTCCGCCGGACGGTGGTCGTCCGCGGTTCCTACATCGTGCTCACCGCACCGGCGCCCGAGAAGCTGAAGGAGATCGGCTGGACGGACGGGTCGGGGCTTGCCGACATGCGCGCGGCGATCCACTACGTGCGCACGACGCCCGACGGCAGGATCTCGTTCGGGATCGGGGGGATGCAGCCGAACCTCGCCCGGCGGATCGGGCCGAGGTTCGCCTATGACCCCCACGCGATCCGGATCGCGGTCAAAGACCTCCACCGGATGTTCCCTGGGTTCGTCGACGTCCCGATCCAGGCGGCGTGGGGGGGCCCGATCGACGTCTCCGGTCACCACCTCCCCACGTTCGGCACGATCGGTCGCGGGAACGTTCATTACGGGCACGGCTACACAGGGAACGGGGTCGGCCCGGCCCACCTGGGCGGACGGATCATGGCGAACCGGATCCTGGGGAAGTCCGACTCGGTCCTGGACCTGCCCCTCGTCGATCTGGAACCACTCCGGTTCCCACCGGAGCCCGTCCGCTCACCGGGAGCGCTCGTCGCCAACACGGCGATCCGACGCAAGGACGAGGCCGAGGACGAAGGCGAGGAGCCGAACCCGCTCATCGACTTCGTCGCGAAGCTCCCTCGCCGTCTCGGCTACAACCTCGGCCCGTAGATCACCTATGAGCGACTCGGCTCTCGCGATCGCGGGCGTCCGCAACTCCGTCTGCGCGATCATGCGGATCGTTGACGGACCCCGAGGTGGGAGGAAGAAGGAGCCCGCGCAACAGTTCCGACTGGGGTTCGTGGGCACCGCGTGGTGCATCTCGGATGGCCACCTCCTCACCGCACACCACATCCTCGATGAGGGGAAGCCGCGGAAGGATGGCGACAGGTTCTATGCATTCACGGTTCCCGGGAACAGCGAGCATGCGTACGCCTTCCCCGTCACCGGATTCCCTCTGGAGGATCAGAAGAATGACTTCGCGATCCTGGAGATCGGCCCGGCCGTCACTCCGGGCCAGGAGATCATTCCGGTCGCCGTAAGTCTCGCACGACCACCCGACGGCAGCCCTGTCGTGACATACGGGTTCCCGGCGCCTGAGATCAGGGGCGCCACGCTGGATCCGCAAGGCAACTTCCTCGGGGGTGGACAGTTCTTCCTGAAAGGACACGCGAACGAGGGCATCGTCGCCGCTCAGTACGACATCGGCGGGGGATGGGTGTTCGAGTTCAACGTCGCCTGGCACCACGGTGAGAGCGGTGGGCCCGTGTTCCAACTCGACCCGCTCGCGGGCTTCGCCGTGATGCAGCACTACAGGAACATCCAGTCACCTCACGGGATCGTCGCGGGGCCCCGGCGCGGTCGATCACTGGACGTGATCAGATCCGACCTCGCTGCTCGTGGCGCGAGGCTCCTCGGCTAGGCAGCGAACGGTTCGTAGCCGGGCGCGACGAGCGGCCACGGGTTCGTCTGCTCCCACGCCTCGGCGACCGAGAGCGCTAGGTCGTCGCGGAACCGCGGCGAGGTGATCTGCAGCCCGAAGGGCATGCCCTCGGGCATCAGGCCAGCGGGCACGCTGATCGCGGGATGCCCGGTGAGGTTCTGTGGGTCGGTGTTGTAGGAGTCCGATCCCTCCCCGGTCCTTCGCGTGGAGTCGTCCGCGACGCCGTCGAAACTCATGATCTGGAAGCAGTTCGTCGGCGTGAGCAGTACGGAGTCGTCGCCGAGCAGCAGGTCCAGCTCCCTGACGTACTCGAAGCGACGGCGGCGGGCGACCATGTAGTCGTCGAGTGGCCGCTTCCTCGCGTACTCCACGACGTCTCGGAAGACGGAAGAGAATCGCTCGAAGTTCGCTTCGCAGAACTCCCAGCCGAAGTGGTGGACGTGCTCGAGCGCACAGAGGGTCATCCAGTCCTCGCTCGGACTCCCTGCGCGGAAGATCTCCGACGGCTGGATCGGTTCGACGGGGATGCCGATGTCTCGTTCGAATGCGCCCAGAGCGGCATCGAACGCGGCCTGGACCGGTCCCGGAAGCGGGCCGAAGTCCACAAGACGTGGTGCCGCGATCGCGCGGGCCGGCATCCCGCCCGGCATCGGGAACGGGTACGGCAGTGCGCTCGGGTCGCCCGGCACCGGTCCGGCCTCGATCTCCAGGAGGAGCCGCGCGTCGGCGACAGTCGAGGCGAGCGGGCCGAACGTCGAGAGGTCGATCCAGTTCGGGACCGGCTCGCGGCCGATAACGCCGTTCGTCGGCTTCAGACCGACCAGCCCACAGCACCCCGGGGGGATACGGATCGACCCGCCGCCGTCCGTCGCGGTGGCGATCGGCGCCATCCCGGCCGCCATCGCCGCCGCGGAGCCCCCGGACGAGCCGCCGGGTGAGGCCTCGACGTTCCACGGGTTCCGCGTCGCGCCGTACAGGAGGTTGTCCGTGAACCCCGCGAACGCGAACTCCGGCTGGTTCGTCTTGCCCACCACGATCGCGCCGGCGGCCTTGAGGCGTCGCGGGATCAGGCCGTCTGCAGCCGCCGGCGACGCTTCCGCGAAGACCGTCGACCCGTAGGTCGTGGGGACGCCCTGAACGTCCTCCATGTCCTTGACGAGCAACGGGATGCCCGCGAGCGGACCGGGATCGTCCCCGGCACCGATCCGCTCGTCCAAAGCCCGGGCCTCGTCCACCGCCTGGTCGCGGACCGAGATCACGGCGTTCAGCGGTGGGTTCAGCCGCTCGATCCGATCGAGGGACATCCGAACGAGATCCTCGGCAGACACACGCCGTCCCCGTACGGCCGCCGAGAGCTCTCCGAGCATGCGGCGCAGAGTAGCCGAGTCGGACCCACGGCGGCGGCAGACGCCCCGGCGCAGGCGGCCGCCGTCTCCTAGGCCTCGTAGCGATCGAGGACGCGCTCGGCGCGGTCGAGCTGGCGGGGCACGTCATCGGTGTGGTGGTAGATCTGCCAGGACGTGCACCGCAGCGCGTGGTGGGCGACGTACGCTCGAAGCACGCGCCGCTCGATGCCAGTGGCCTCGACGACGTCCCAGACCGGTTGATCGTGCCCGTCGAGGTCGTACGCGTACCTGACGAGATCGAAGCGGGGATCGCCGGCGCACGCGCCGTCCCAGTCGATGATCCCGGTGAGGGTGCCGTCGTCGCCGGCGAGGATGTTGTCGGTGTGCAGGTCCAGGTGCACGAGCCCGTCGGTCGGGAACCACGCCGGGTCGGCGTCGGCGCCGACGGCCTCCACTCGGTCGAGCATCGCCGCGCTGCGACGGCCCCCGGTGCGCAGCGGCTCGTGCATCGCCCACCCGTCCACGCCGACGGTGAGCGTGTGCACGACGGACGCACCCCAGGGGCGCAGGTCCGGCGCCGGCAGCGGACAGGCGACACCGGCCATAGCGGCGACGCACTCGACCA
>JBKKAE010000280.1:0-11473 GCA_046714835.1 Actinomycetota bacterium
GAAGACCTGGCGAGGCACGAGCGCCTGATCGATGACCCAGAGCGATCCCGCCATCTCGAAGGCGACCCACTGCCCGTCGGCCGACCACCTGGCGTAGGACACGTCGTCGAGATTTTCGGCGAGGACGCGCTGCTCGCCGGTCCCGAGGGTCACGGCGACGAGATCGCCGGGCACCGCGTTGTGATCTAGGTCGACCTCCGCGGTTCCCGTGAACAGCAGCACCTCGCCGGCGCGACGCAGGACGCTGTCGCTCGGAGCTGGGGACGGGGTGGGCTCGTCGGCCGCGCCCGGATGCCAGGGACCCGAGGCCGCGAAGCCGAACGCCCGGACGTTGGAGCCGTCCGCATCGGCGATCGCGAGGCCGGGCGAGTCCCCTCCGAGCGGAGCACCGTACGGCAGCATGTACGCGATCTGGGATCCGTCCGGCGACCAGACCGGGTTGATCCCACCGGTGATCACCTTCGTGAAGTCCGAGCCGTCGGGGGCGAAGGTGTAGATGTCGAGGACGCCCTCTTCGGGGTTGCCCATCACGAGGCGGTCGCCCGCCGGCGACCACGCAAGGCCGGACACAACCCGGAACACGGTCGGCTCGTCCGCCAGGATCTCGTGCGCGTCGCTGCCGTCCGCGTCGGCCACCCAGACCTGGGGCTCGTCCGGCCCGGAGAGGTACGCGATCTGCGTCCCGTCTGGCGAGAAGGTCGGTGATTCCCCCCGGTCAGCGATCCGAACCGGTTGACCGCCTTCGGCGTCGACGACGAACAGACCCGGGAGACTTGGACGTCCCACGTCGCTGTCGTCCGCGGCGGCGAAGACGACCCGCGACCCGTCGGGCGCGATCGTCGCGCCCGCGATCTCCATCGCGGTCCTGTTCAGCTGGGTCTCGGTCCCATCCGCGTGGAGGATGTAGAGGTGGTTGGCGTATGGGAAGGTTTGGTCGGTCGGATCTTCACGTATGAACAGGAGCTCGGTGCCGTCGCTCGACCAGCCGAGGGGCCGGTCCCCCTCGGGGCCCAGGCGCACCATCGTCGAGACGGAGGGCGCGGTCGGATCGACGGCCCAGAGGCCGGGGTCGTAGCCGCGATCCATCCCCCAGTTCTGGAAGACGATCCGGCCGGCGACCGGCTCGAAGATCCCGAGATCCTCGGAAGGATCGGCGGGGACGGGGGGCATCGATCGAATCGCGTTGAGACCCAGCCAGCCCACGATGGCGATCGTGAGACCGAGCACCCCTGCCCGGATCCGCTCGTTCCGGCGCTTGCGTTCGCGCCGGAGCGCCAACCGCTCGAACGCACCGTCCGCCTGGATGAAGCGTCGAGTCTCGCGTTCCAGGACCGAACGTGGGTCAGACATCGTCCGCCTCCAAGTGTTGTTTCATCGCCGCTCGTCCTTGCGACGCGAGTGCCCGAACCGTGCCTGGGCTCACGCCGAGCATGTGGCCTGCCTCCTCGGACCTGAACCCGATGAGCTCGGTGAGAACGAGTGCCGCCCGCTGACGTGGAGCGAGTTCGACCAGCGCACGGGCGACGATCGACCGGTCTTCGACCATCGCGAACTCGTCCCTCCGAAGCTCCTCCGACACCGTCTTGCGAAGCGCGAGCACCGCCCTGCGGTACCGCTTGCGGAACAGGTTCATGGCCGTCCGGTAGAGGTAGCCGATCGGTTCTTCCATGTCGGCCACCCGGTCCCATCGCTCCCACACCTTGAGGAAGGCGTCCTGCGCGAGTTCCTCCGCCTCCGCACGGTTGCCCGTGATCAGGCAGAGATGTGCGAACAGGCTCTGCGTCTGATCTCGAAAGAAGTCCTCGAAGAGCGTCGCGTCGTTCCCCACGATGACTTCCCTCGGGCCTGCTTGAGCGGAGACCGCCGGATCGCTCATCACGCCACATTCAACCCCTGGCGAGGCCGAAACGTTGAGGTTCCTCGGTTAGCCATCAGCCTTCCCTCAGGGTCCCGACGAGAAACAGCCGTGATCGCACCGCACGCCTCGCTCCTCGGTTGGCTGAGCTTCGCCGGCTGTTGCAAGCGCCCTCAA
Source organism: Actinomycetota bacterium (assembly GCA_046714835.1). GTDB lineage: Bacteria > Actinomycetota > UBA4738 > UBA4738 > HRBIN12 > JAJNBA01. Next base: position 2,033 of record JBKKAE010000280.1, read on the forward strand.
AGCGACCGCACCGAAATCCTGCGGGCGCTCGCGGCGCGCCCTGCCTCGGCTGACCTCGCGACCCTGATCGCGATGGCCGACACCGACGAGGTTGTACGGCTCCGGCTACTCCGGGCGATCCGGGACCTCGGCGCCTAGGCGGCTCAGGCGACATGCGCTAATACTCGCGCACCACAGGGTTACTCGATAACCATGGATGATTTGAAGGGACGAGCAGCACCTAACCGCCGAGTGTGAGCGCGACCTTCCCGGCCACGTCGCGGTTCCGTAGCCGCTTCAGCGCCTCGGGCATCTCCTCCCAAGACAGCTCGCCTGCGAGCTGAGGATCGAGCCTGCGCTCGGCCACCAACGTCACGAGGTACGCAAGGTCGCGGCCGAACGGATCGCCGCCGAAGAACAGCTCGAACCCTTGGAGGCGGATGAGGGCATCGTTGTAGATGTCACGCACGTTGAAGGTGGTGGGATCATCGGAGCTGTTGCCGAACATGACCAGCGTGCCCTGAGGGTCGACCATCGTGACGAGTCGTCCGAGCGTATCGCCCCCCACCGACTCCAGGATGAGGTCGAACCGGCCGCGGAGCTGCGCACTGTCGGAGACGACTTCGTCGGCCCCCAGCTCAAGAAGCCCCGCCGCCCGCGCCGAGCTGCTGCTGACCAACGCTGTCACTCCCGCACCGCCCAGATGCGCGAGCTGGATCGCGAAGCGGCCGACCCCGCCCGAGGCGCCCGTCACGAGAACTCGGCGACCAAGGATGGTTGGCCCAAGCCGGAGGATGCGCAGTGCGGTCAACCCGGCCGTTGGAAGCGCCGCCGCCTGGGCGAAGGAAACGCTATCGGGCAGCTCGGCCATCCAGGCTTGCGAGACCGCCACCCGCTCGGCCCAGGCCTCCCCCTGTCGGATGCCAACCACTCGGGCGCCGGCCCGCGGGCCGTGCTCGACGTCCGACTGCAGGATGCCGGCGAAGTCCCAGCCGGGGCGCCAGCCACCGGCAGCGGTCCCGAGCATCCTCAGCTCGCCCCGATTGATCGAGAACGAACGCACCTCCACTAGCACCTCGTCGGGCGCTGGCACCGGCTCGGGAACGTCGCGCAAGGCGATCCTGCCGGGAGCCGAGCTGTCTGCAACGAGTGCGCGCATGCTTCAGGCCTCCGGGATTGTTGGTCACTGACCGCCAGGGTCACTGGCCAGTCTCCCTCCGCCCTAACGATCCTACTCCTCCGCCGCCGGCGCGCCGACCGGTCGATTGAGGATTGCGAGGGCAATCACGATGGCCGCAACGACGATCGCTGCCGCGAGGTACTTCATGTTGTCATGTTGTCGTTCACGCCCTTCGCATTTTGCAAGAACTGTGGTGCTGGCCCTAGGCCGGCTGGGGACGCGGAGCCTGACCCCATAACTTCGCCGTTTCCGCTCGTCCGCGACCTGCGTTTATGCAGGTCAGCACTACCGTTCACGCCCGTCTGGCTGGCAGCCAAGAGGTCAGGAATTCGAATCCCCGGGTTCCTCGTCAGTGTTCGCCTCCCCCGTCGGAGAGGGCTCGCCTGAACGCCCGTTCAGTCGTCGGTACACTCGGCGGCGATGAGGATCCTTGTCGTGGGGTCGGGCGGTGTGGGGTCGGCGCTGGCGCCGATCGCAGCCCGGCGCGACTTCTACGAGCACATCGTCTTCGCCGACCACGATGAGGGCCGCGCCCGAAGCGTCGTCGATCGCTACGGCGACGGCCGTTTCTCGGCCGCCCGCGTCGACGCGAGCGATGCCGCGGCCGTGGCCGAGCTCGCTCGCTCCACGCGGTCCGATGCGATCTTGAACGCCGTCGATCCGCGCTTCGTGATGCCTATCTTCGAGGGCGCCTTCGATGCCGGGGCCACCTACCTGGACATGGCGATGTCCCTTTCGAAGCCGCACCCGGAGAAGCCGGAGGAACTGCCCGGCGTGAAGCTCGGCGACGAGCAGTTCGCCGCTGCTGAGCGATGGCAGGAGCGTGGGCTCCTCGCCCTCGTGGGGGTCGGCGTCGAGCCCGGCATGTCGGACGTGTTCGCGAGATACGCCGCCGACGAGCTGTTCGACACGATCGACGAGGTCGGCGTGCGAGACGGCGCGAACCTGGTGGTCGAGGGGTATGAGTTCGCGCCGAGCTTCTCGATCTGGACCACGATCGAGGAGTGCCTGAACCCTCCGGTGATCTGGGAGAAGGACCGCGGGTGGTTCACCACCGCTCCCTTCAGCGAGCCCGAGGTCTTCGCGTTCCCCGACGGGATCGGACCGATCGAGTGCGTGAACGTCGAACACGAAGAGGTGCTGCTCATCCCTCGCTGGATCGACTGCCGTCGGGTGACCTTCAAGTACGGCCTCGGGGATGAGTTCATCGACGTGCTGAGGACGCTCCGCAAGCTCGGTCTGGACCGGACGGAGAAGCTCCGGGTGGACGGCGTGGACGTCTCGCCGCGGGACGTGGTGGCCGCCGCGCTCCCCGATCCGATGACGCTCGGAGACAAGATGACGGGCAAGACCTGCGCGGGCACGTGGGTGACCGGGATCGATGCCGAGGGCCGGCCGCGCGAGGTCTACCTGTACCACGTCGGCGACAACGAGGAGACGTGGTCGCGAGACGGCGCGCAGGCGGTGGTGTGGCAGACGGCCATCAACCCGCTGATCGCGCTGGAGCTGCTGGCAACCGGGGCGTGGTCAGGCACCGGCGTGCTCGGTCCGGAGGCCTTCGCGGCCCGCCCCTTCCTCGACCTGCTCCGTGAGCACGGATCACCCTGGGGCATGGAGGAACGTCCGGCAAGCCCCTAGCTCCGCCGGGACCCTCGCTCCGCCTTCCTACAGCGCCCTGCCCGTCGTACCGATGCCATGAGGGCGGCCAACGGGGGTCGCTATCCGTGCGTGGAAGGGCGACATGGCAGCCATCTTGGCCATCGAGGACGACTGGACCGTGCGAACCGTCCTCGAGCACACGCTGACCTCGGCCGGGCACAACGTGGACGTGGCCCCGGGCGTCGCCGATGCGCGGAAGCTCCTGGCGGATGGCCACTACGACGTGGTCCTGCTCGATCTGAACCTCCCCGACGGCAACGGGCTCGATCTCCTGCGCGACATCCGGAGGGATCTCGGCACCGGAGTGTCCGTGTTGGTCCTCTCCGGTCTGCGACAGGAGGAGGCCGTCGTTCGCGGATTGGAGCTCGGAGCCGACGACTACGTGACGAAGCCTTTCAGCCCTCCGGAGCTCCTCGCGCGGGTCAGCCGCTGCCTCGGGAGATAGCTCGTGTGGCGGCGATACGGCGACGTCACGTTCGCTGCGGTCTTCGCGGTTGCGATCTCCCTCGAGGCCATCCCACTGGGCTATCTGACCTGGACCCTCGCAGGCGGGGTCTTCGGCCATCCGGGTGGTTCCCGGCTGGGGAGCATCCTCCTCGGCGTCGTCGGATCGACGGCCGCTGCACTGATCCTCCTGACGACCTACGTGCTGGCGTACCAGCAGGTGAGCTCTCGGCACGAACGCGTGCGGGGGGAACGACGCCAAGCCTGGGTGACCAGGTGGCTCCGCGTCCTGGATGGATCCGAGCCCGACCCTTCCGGAACCCTGGAAAGCGAAGCGGTCGAAGCGCTCTTGGCTCTCCGGGAGACGATGCGCGGATCGGAGTCCTCGCGCATCGCCGAGCTGCTCGAGCGCTATGGGGCCGTGGTGAGGCTCGAACGGAGCGCCGAGCACGGTCGTCTCGGTAGCCGGCTGGATGCGATCGTGGCGCTCTCGAACGCCCGGATCCCATCCGCGCTCCTCACACTCGTGAACGGGGTCTATGACTCGAACCAGCTCATCAGCGTCGCGTCCGCACGTGGCGCGGCTCGGACCCTCGCGCGCGTCGAGGATCTCTTCGATAGGGACCGCGGATCGGCGGCGCTCGCGCGAGCGATGGAGACTCGGGAGCTGCCCTATGGGATCGTCGAAGAGGTGGTGGTCCTCGCGGAGGACGCGGCGGCGTCGCTCATCGATGTCCTTCTGTTGCACGATCGGCCGCGGGCTCCCACGGTCCGGGCGGCGATCGACGGCATCGGCCGGTTGAAGCTCCTGACCTTCGCCGAAGAGATCGTCCGCTTCCTGATCGACCCTGACGATGAGGTCCGCGCCGCTGCGCTCCGAGCCGTGAGCCGACTGGGGTTCCTGCCGGAGTCATCGCACGGGATCGTGATCTCCGCACTCACGGACGACGTCGATTTCATCCGGATCCATGCGGTCGCGGCAGCAGGTCTGTTGCCGCGACCGCAAGCCCTTGCCTTCCTGAACGAGCGATTGGGAGACGGTTCGTGGTGGGTGCGCCGGGCCGCCGCGGATACCCTCGTCAGCCTCGGTCCGGCCGGGCTCGCACAGCTGGGGCGCGCTGCGCGTGAGCACCCGGATCGCTTCGCGAGGGACATGGCCGAGCAGGCGCTGCGCGACGACGTCCCCAATCTGGTGCAGGCGGTGGTGGGATGAGCGTCTTCGAGGCCGCACTCACCGTCTTCGAGGTGTTCGCGATCGTGTACTTCGCGGTCCTCTGCCTGCTCTACGCAGCGTTCGCATTCATCGGGCTCCGGACGGTCATCGTCGACTCCCGCCAGATCTCGGACACGGAGCTCCGCGACCTCATGGAGCGAGACGTGTTCAAGCCGGTCTCGATCATCGTTCCCGCCTTCAACGAGGAGGGGAGCATCGTCGCCAGCGTGGGCTCGTTCATCCACCTGCACTACCCGAAGTTCGAGGTCATCGTCGTTTCGGACGGTTCAACCGATCAGACGATGGATCGGCTGATCGAGGCGTTCGCGCTGGTGGAAGAGCCCCGAGTCTGGGCCCGCACGATCCCGACCGCCCCGGTCGTGCGCGTGATGCGATCCCTCCGTCATCCCGGGCTCGTGGTCGTGGAGAAGGAGAACGGGGGCAAGTCGGATGCGCTGAACGCCGGGATCAACATCGCCAGGTATCCACTGATCGCGCCCGTCGACTCGGACTCCTTGCTGGACGCACAAGCGATCCTCCGCGCATCCCGGAACTTCGTCAGGGATGACAGCGTGATCGCGGTGGGTGGGACGGTGCGGCCGCTGAACGGCGCCACGATCACCGATGGTCGCCCGACCGACCTGCGGATGCCACACACCTGGGTGGAACGGCTGCAGGTGGTCGAGTACGCCCGCGCGTTCTTCCTCGGTCGCGCGGGATGGACCCGGCTCGGCGCGCTCCTGATCGTCTCTGGCGCGTTCGGTCTGTTCCGCCGCGACGCCGTCTTGCGCGTAGGCGGCTTCTGGACCGGCACGGTCGGGGAGGACATGGAGCTCGTGATGCGGCTCCACAAGGAGTTCGCGCGAGCAGGACTGCCTCACCGGATCGTGTTCAGCCCCGATCCGATCTGCTGGACGGAAGTGCCATCCGACCTCAGGACGCTCCGCCGGCAGCGGAATCGGTGGCACCGCGGGCTGTGGACCAACCTGTGGCGCCACCGCGACATGTTCCTGAATCCCCGCTACGGACGGCTGGGGCTGTTCGCGGTCCCGTACTTCTGGCTCTTCGAAGGGCTCGGCCCCGTGATCGAGGTCCTCGGGTTCTGCTCGCTGCTCGTATCGGCGTCTCTCGGCGTGCTGGACATGAACGTCTTCTGGCTGTTCCTGAGCCTGGCCGTGCTGCACGGGATGGTTCTCTCTCAGGTTGCGGCCGGCGTGGAGTCGATGCTCCTCCAGCGGTACTCGTCCTTCTCCGACCGCCTCCTCCTGTTCGCGGCGTCGCTCATGGAGTTCCTCGGCTTCCACCAGATACTCGCCGTCGAGCGCTTCCTCGCGATGTTCCAGACGGGGCGCAAGCGGCGGCAGTGGGGAGCCATGCCCCGAACGGGTATACCTTCCGCGAGCGCTCCGAGCGCTTCTCATATAGGCCAGCACTCCGACCGATGAACACCATGACCTAGCCAACCAGTCGCGCGGCCAGATCGGCGAATCGCTCCTCGGCAACGTCGTCGTCCACGTCGATCACGGTTGTCGCGGCCTTCGGGATCGCGAGCGTCAGGTTCGCGATGCCGAATGGCCGCTGCGTCGGCGACCGGCTCAGGACCAGATGCTGGATGTTCGCCTGGTCGGCGACCGTCGTTCGCCGTACGAGCGCTCCCGATCGTGCGAGTACGTGCGGTCCGACGATCGCATGTCCGAGGGCGCGCCAGGCCAGGAACTGGAACCCGAGCGCGAGCGGGAGGACGGGGAGCGCCGCCGAGAACGCGCCGTCCCGGAACGCGAGCCCGAGCGCGAGGGCGGCGGCGCCGAGGATCGCAGCGAGACACAGGCGCCGTACGAGTGCTCGGCGCGGCGCAGGAAGGATCTCGGCGCTCCGGAGACCGGCCGAGCCGAGGACCGCCTCCGCGAGCTCGAGGCATCGCCGACGATCTGCCACCGGGACGAGCATGCTCGACTGCTGCTCGTCGCCGGAGCCGCGTCCGTACCCGGCGGTGAAGACGCGGAGCGACGCGAGGCCGAACGCTCGCCGGATGAGGTTCTCTTCGAGCCGGATCGCCTGGATCCGTGCGATGGGGACGACGGATCGACGCGTCTGTAGGAGTCCTCGGGTGATAACCAGTCGATCGTCTCGTCGCACGGCGGTGAAGTCCCAGTAGACCAGCACCGTGCTCACGAGCGAGATCAGGACCGAGGCCGCCAGCAGGACCCCTGCGATCACCAGGATGGTCTCGAAGTCCGATCGTTCGGCTCCGGCGAGACGGTCCAGGGTCTCGACGAACGTTCCTTCGGGCAGGACCTGGAAGGCCCACCCCGCCATCGCCGCGACCACGGCGACACGGCCCCCGGTGGCGCCGGCGAGCAGCAGGTCTGCGGGCCGCATCCGCACCAGCGCCGGTTCCGTGGGGTCGTTGTCCGCGACGTGATCGGCCATGAGGAGTGCGCGGAGCCGTGTCGCCTCCTCCGGCGTCAGGGCGACCAGGGATCCTTCGGTCCCGGTGCCACCGACGACCTCGATGCGCAGCTCCACCACGCCGAAGAGACGGTGTGTGAGCTTCTGCACCACGTCGACGCTCTGGATGCGCGCCGGCTGGAGGGTTCGCTCCCAGCGCTGGAGGAGGCCACCTCGGATCACCAACGTCTGTCCGTCCAGCCGGTACCAGTAGCGCGTCCACCTGATCACGGATCCGATCACCGCGATCGCACCGAACGCCGTCGAGAAGAAGAGCGGCCCGCGCTCGCCCCCGAGGATCAGGAGCACCACCAGGGGGATCGCGAAGTTGCCGACGATGCCGGAGATCCAGACGGCGATCGCCGCGGGATGCAGACGCGTCCACGTCGAGAACGGGGTCGCGGCCGATCCGTCAGCGGGCGCCACATCCGGTCGCGGCGGGGGAGGCTCAGACACTCACGGTCCCGGCAACCTTCGACAGCTCCTCGCGAAGCGATCCCGCCTCTTCCGGCGCGAGCCCCGGGATCCGTGCGGCTCTCCCTGCCGCCGTGTACACCACCAGCTGCATCAACCCGAACGCCAGATCGAGCGGTCCCTGGTGCGTTTCGACGTACTGGATCCGATCGAACGGGATCAGCGTGAGGACGAAGAAGAGCGAGCCTCGGGACAGGAAGAGGTCGCGCTCCCGGATCTCGTAGCGCCACCGGCGGTACCGGAGATACGGGATCGAGGCGGCCAGAACGATCGCGGCGAGCACCCCGATGACGTAGGCGGCGGTGACGGCCGGCGACCGGCCTAGAAGCGGTGATGCGACGGCCGCTCCGATCGCCACCAGGACACCCCAGGTCGTCCACCACATCCTGAGCACCTTGCGGTCGAGCGACTTCGCGGGTCTGCGCCGCTGCCCGGTGTCGGTCCCCACGTTGACGCCAGTGTACGGAGGTTGCCCGCTACGATGACCCGATGCAACGCTACGAACCCGCCGAGATCGAGCCGAAGTGGCAGCGCGTCTGGGAAGAAGAGGGTCTCTACCGGGCCTCCGACGACCCCGACGACACGCGCCCCCGGTTCTACGCGCTCGACATGTTCCCGTACCCCTCCGGCGACCTCCACTTGGGCCACTGGGAAGCCTTCCCCGGGGGTGACACCGTGGCTCGCTTCCGCGCGATGCAGGGCTACAACGTGCTGCATCCGGTCGGTTGGGACTCCTTCGGGCTGCCCGCCGAGAACGCGGCGATCAAGCGCGGGATCCATCCCAAGGAGTGGACCTACGCCAACATCGAGCAACAGGCAGCGACGTTCAAACGGATGGGGATGTCGTTCGACTGGAGCCGTCGACTGCACACGTCCGACCCGGAGTACTACCGCTGGACCCAGTGGCTGTTCCTGAAGCTCTTCGACATGGGATTGGCCTACCGGAAGAACGCCCCGACGAACTGGTGTCCGAAAGACCAGACCGTGCTGGCGAACGAGCAGGTCATCAACGGCTTCTGCGAGCGATGCGGGACCGCCGTCGTGCGGAAGGATCTCACGCAGTGGTTCTTCAGGATCACCGACTACGCGCAGCGGCTGCTCGACGACGTGGACACGCTGGAGGAATGGCCCGAGCGCGTGATCACGATGCAGCGGAACTGGATCGGGCGCTCCGAGGGGGCGACGGTGCGGTTCTCCGTCGGGGAGACCGGTGACGAGGTCGAGGTCTTCACGACGCGGCCGGACACGCTCTGGGGCGTCACGTTCTTCGTGTTCGCGCCCGAGCATCCGCTGGTGTCGAAGCTGGCCGAGGTGGGCGGCACGTCGAAGGCCGCGCGAGAGCTGGTCGACCGCCTGCAGGCCACGCCGCTCACGAACCGCGAGCAGGCCGAGAGCCGCGAAGGGGTGCGTCTCGGCGTCCACGTCGTGAACCCCGTGAACGGCGAGCGGGTGCCGGTGTTCGTGGCGCCGTACGTGCTCATGGAGTACGGCACCGGCGCGGTGATGGGAGTGCCGGCCCACGACCAGCGCGACTTCGAGTTCGCTCGCGAGCACGGCCTCGAGGTCCGGGTGGTGATCCAGCCACCGGAGGAGGAGCGCGACGCCGCGTCGATGACGGAGGCCTACGACCACGAGGGCGCGATGGTGAACTCGGGGCCATTCGACGGCCAGCGCTCGCCCGAGTCGATCGCGAAGGTCGCGGACTGGCTCGAGGAGCAAGGGCTCGGTCGTCCCGCCGTCACGTTCCGCCTGCGGGATTGGCTGATCTCCCGCCAGCGGTACTGGGGCGCGCCGATCCCGATCATCCACTGCGACGAGCACGGGGAGGTCCCCGTGCCCGAGGCGGATCTGCCGGTCGAGCTCCCCGAGGACGTCGACTTCCGCCCCGGCGGCGAGTCCCCGCTCGCGCGTCACGACCGGTTCGTCAAGACGACCTGTCCGAGATGCGGCCGTGACGCGCGACGCGACACCGACACGATGGACACGTTCGTCGACTCGAGCTGGTACTTCTTCCGCTACTGCTCCCCGGGCTACGAGGGAGGGC
>JBKKAE010000281.1:0-4951 GCA_046714835.1 Actinomycetota bacterium
GGACGCCGCGTGATCGGAGCTCGTTGAGTGCCGGGAGCAGGACCGCATAGCGCTCGGCGACGGTCTCGTCCGGGAACCACTTCAGCACCACCGGCGCGCCGTCCGGCGCCGTCGCGAACCACGCACCCTCGTCGGACACGCCGGCCGCGGAGCGAACGCCGAGCTCGAAGCCCAGCTCGCGCAGCCGTGCGCGGTTCACGTCGCCGATGGCTGCTCGAACACCACCGTCATCTTCTCGAACCCGAGCGAGCAGCAGCGCCCCAGCGCCGCGGCCGAAGGACAGAAGGCGGCGCTCGACAAGGAAACGCGAGACGCTCCACCATCGCGAAGACAGGCCCGGCCTTCACGTGTGAAGGGTACGGGCCGAGCCGAGCAGCCGACGTCGACCTCGCGCTAGGCTCGGCACTCACTCGTCGGGCGAGGAGGATGCATGGGCGCGGATCGATCGTACGTCGCGGAGAACGAGGCAGAACTCACGCGCATGCGAACCCTCGTCGACACGTTGAGCGATGAAGAGCTCGCCGAGCCGATGGATGCGGGATGGACGGTGGCTGCCGTCCTCGGTCATCTCGCCTTCTGGGACTACCGGATCGTGACGCTCGTCGACCGCTGGGGACCCGATGGGATGGGGACGCCTCCGGACGCGCCGGGCAGTTACCACCAGGAGGCGGTGGACTGGATCAACGACGCGGGCAAGCCGCTCATCCTCGCGATGCCACCGAGGGTGGCCGCGCAGGTCGCGGTCGATGCCGCCGGTGAAGCCGACCGGCGGGTCGCCGATCTCTCCGACGATCTCTTGGCCACGAACGACCGCACCGGCAACTACATCAACCCGCTGCGCGCCGACCACCGTCGCGAGCATCTCGACGACATCGAACAAGCTCGCTCGCGCCGATAGAGATGGACATCCGACTCTCCGGAGCGGACCGAACGCTTCAAAAGAAGGCTCGCGAGTTCACCGATCAGGTGCTCGTGCCGCTCGAGGACGAGTGCGAGGAGAACGACGGCCTCACGCCGGAGAGCGCCGCCGCCGCGAAACAAGCCGTCCTCGACTGGGACTTCCACGCGATCAACCACGCCGAATCGGACGGCGGCCGAGGTCACGATCTGTTCGCCCAGTTGCTGATCGAGGAGCAATGGGGCCGAGCCACCGGCGCCCTGTGGGACATCCCGTGGCGGCCCTCGATCCCGCTCGCCGCGGGCACCGAAGACCAGAAGGACCGGTTCCTGCGTCCGGCATGTCGGGGCGAGCGTCGCGATGCCTACGCGATCACGGAGGAAGGCGCGGGTTCCGACCCCACGATGGTCGAGACGGCGGCCAAGCGCGACGGCGAGACCCAAGGGGATGGATGGACGATCACGGGAGAGAAGTGGCACGTCACTTCCGGCGACGTCGCCGACTACTTCCTGGTCCACACGCATGTCGACGGCGATCCGGCGAAGGCGACGATCTTCCTCGTCGACAAGGACGCCCCCGGCGTGCGCCTGGTCCGGACGCCCGCGTATATGCACACGTTCGTCTTCGAGCACCCGATCTTCGCGTTCGAGGACGTGCGCGTGGGCGACGACCGGGTCCTCGGAGAGATCGGGCAGGGCTTCGAGCTGACGAAGAACTGGTTCGTCGAGGAGCGACTGATGATCGGCGCCCGAACCGTCGGCGCCGCCACGCGGGCGCTCGAGCTCTCGCTCGCCTTCGCGAAGGAGCGTCGCCAGTTCGGCCGGCCGATCGTCGACTTCCAGGCGGTCGAGTTCATGCTCGCGGACATGGCCGCCGAGCTCATGGCGGCGAAGTCGATGCTCTATCGGGTCTGCTGGCAAGGTGCGCGTGGCGGCGCCGATCGCAAGGAGCTCCACGCGATGGCGGCCGCGGTCAAGCTCGTCTGCAGCGAGACCGCCGGACGGATCGTGGACAAGGCGGTCCAGATCCACGGTGGACGCGGGTACATGCGCGAGCAGCCCGTGGAGCGACTGTGGCGAGAGCTGCGCGTGGACCGGATCTGGGAGGGCACCTCGGAGATCCAGCGGCTGGTGATCGGCAACGAGCTGCGGAAGCGCGGGTCGGACCTCTACACCGGCTGGCCGTCGGAGACCTGACTCACTCGAGGAAACCCGGCTGCAGCGGGCCCGAGAGGATGTTCAGCCACGTGAGCAGCGGGTAGGACAGACCCACGAGCCCGAGGATCAGGCCGATGAAGTACCCGCCGCCGCCCTCGCCGCCGGTCGAGGTCATGATCGAGGAGAGGACCGCCATCAGGCCGAGAACGGCGGCGAGGGCAGTGAGCTGTTCAGCGAGCTGTCCGCCGTAGGCCACCTGCGCGGAGTACTGGCCGAGGATCTGGCTGTCCGGCTCGATCCGGTAGATCCACAGGACGGCGCTCGCGAGCGCGCCGGCAAGTCCGGTCACGATCGACACGATCCCCATCGGGTTCGCATGTCTGCCGGAGCTTCCGAAGACCGCCATCAAGTCCTATCCAAGCACCCCGTCACTTCGGCGGGCAAGCCTGGGATGTCGAGTCCCGCACCGCCCCTCACGAAGTCGTAGCGGATCCCCGACCACTTGCCCGGAAGACCGGTGTACGTGCGGGGCGCTGGGTCCGCCTCGTTCCACTGGAACCCGCTCCAATCGGGCGAGCGGTAGCCCTCGGTGTCGTACGCGGCCACCGCAGCCACCCCGTCCCCGAACTCCCTCGACTCCACGAGGAAACGTCCCTGGAACCGGAGATCGGCCTCGGTGAAGAGCTTCACGTACCACCGCTCGATCGAGCGGATGTAGCCCTTCTCCGACGGCGGGGATTCCGGACCCGTGAAGTACCGCATCTCCACGATCACCGGCTCCCCGGGGAGGCGAACCGTTCGCCCGAGGATACGGAGGGGCCTCGCGGCGAGGCGCGATCCTTCGGGAGGCGTCTTCCACCCGTCGACGCAGGAATCGGAAGGATCTCCGCTGGTGGGTGGGGGTCGCTCGGGGAGCGCCGGCGGCGTCGGGGACGCGAGCGCGGGGGTCGAGGGGAACGGAGAAGGAGACGGCGAGGGAGAGTCGGTGGGGAAGATGTCCTCTTGCCCGCCGTCGCAGGCGGTGAGGAGCAGCAGCGCGACGACGATCATGCGTTTCTTCGTGAGATGACCCATCCGAGGCCGACGAGGATAGCGGGCTTGATACAAAGGGAGTCGATGGACACCGGACCGTACTTCGGGATCGATCACGACGGCCGGCACCCATCGCCGGTCAGCCGCAGGGGCTTCCTCCAGAAGAGCGCCATGGCCGTCGCCGGGGGGGTGCTGTTCGCGTGCACCGGCGGGAAGCCCACGCCGAAGGTGGAGGACCCCGTCCCCGGCGTCGACACGCGGTGGCCGATCAAGCGCGTCATCTACGTCATGCTCGAGAACCGGAGCTTCAACAACCTGTTCGGGAAGTTCCCGGGCGTTCGCGGGACGACCGTGGGCGTCGAGAACGGCGTCGAGAAGTCGCTGATCCGATGCCCCGAGTGGCTGCCGGGCGACCTCCCGCACGATCTCGCGGCACACCGCCTGAGCGTGAACGGCGGCGCGATGGACGGGTTCGGCACGGGGGTCTACGGCTCCACCTACGCCTACACGATCTTCGACGAGGACCAGGTCCCGAACTACTGGCACTGGGCGCGTGAGTATGCCTTGTCGGACAACTTCTTCGCGTCGGCGGCCGGGCCGAGCTATCCGAACCACTTCTTCTTCGTCGCCGGCTCCTCCGGCGGCGTCGCGGACAACCCGGAGAACATCAGGACCCGTCAGGAGAACGGGAAGAACTTCAAGAGCTGGGGATGCGACGCGGTCGGGGACGACGTCTTCGTCTTCGTGACGGATCCGTCGGGGAACCTGACGAAGCACAACACCTGCTTCGAGTTCCCCACGGTGGGCGAACAGCTGAGCGACGCCGGCGTCGACTGGGCCTACTACTCCGCCGTCCCGGGGCAGCCGGGCTACTTCTGGAACGCGTACAACGGCATCTCGAACGTGTTCCACACCGATCTGTGGCATCAGCACATGCGGCCGGTGGACCGGCTGCTCGACGACATCGACGCCAACGCCCTCCCGGCGGTCACATGGGTGACGCCGCGGTTCCAGCTCTCGGACCACCCGCCGTTCTCGACCGGCCACTCCCACAACTGGGTCACGGAGATCGTGAACAAGGTCATGCGCTCCGACATGTGGGAGCACACCGCGATCTTCCTCACCTGGGACGAATGGGGCGGCCTCTACGACCCCGTCGTCCCACCGGTCGTGGACCACGTGGGCCTGGGCATCCGGGTTCCGTTGCTCACCATCTCCCCCTACGCACGCCGCGGGGTGATCGACGACGAGCTCGGCGAGTTCTCGACACCCTTGCGCTTCGTCTCGGACAACTGGGGATTGACGCCGCTCACCGACAGGATCGAGAAGGCGCACAACTTCGAGCACATCTTCAACTTCGGGCGGAACCCGAGGGCCCCCGAGCTCGGACGAAAGAAGGCGCCGACCTTCGGAAGTGCGTGGAAGTTCCCCGGGGACACCTACACGGGTTGGGAACCCGGGACGATCCCGGTCGAGAACGCGCTCTAGCTCGCGGCCCAGTGACGATCCGCGAACCGCCAGACCGGGCCGCCCTTCACGCGCACCACGTCGGGGTCACGGGGGTCGAGCGGCAGGATGGGCTCGAGCTCGCGAGGAGAACGAGGCTTCGGCTTCTCGATCCTGATCCTCTGCATCAAGATCATCTCCCGTCCTCGCCCCGGTTCCGGATCGTTCCGGCGCCATCAGGCGGTCTCGTTGGGCGGCATACCCATGCGAGAATGGTTGTACGCCTCCGTTCACGTGCGCGACAAGGATGCTCGACACTCCCGCGATGTGACGCTCATCGCCCCGCGTCACGAACCGGGATCACGAGCGCGTCGACCGCGACGCACCCCGAAGGCGACACGATCACGGGGTTGACGTC
>JBKKAE010000282.1:0-4916 GCA_046714835.1 Actinomycetota bacterium
CTTCCAGTCGATCGCGGCGGCGTCGAAGGGGAACCGTGCGCGGTCATCCGCGGTCAGGCTCCCGTAGAGGGCCATCGCCACGTCGTCGGTGTAGATCACCTCGGCTTCCGTGTAGGCACCGTAGAGATCGGAGTAGCGCTTCACGAAGTCGACCCGTGCCTTGTCGCGATCCACTCGGCCCACGGCGTCGCGCATGGCCTTGGACTTCGGCAGGTGCGTGACGACCGTCTCTGCGATATCGGTGAGCTGCTCGGCTCGACGGAGCATCTTCTCGACGGTGACGTTTCCGGGGAAGGTCCATTCGGGAACCTTGTGCTCGCCTCGACCTCGCTCCGGAAGCGGGTGGGCCTCGAAATACTCCCGGACGAGCGTGTACAGCTGGTGGAACTGCAGCGGGTTCCGGTCTCCCGAAGAGACGTGGTAGTGAGCCGGCTGGCCGGGGGGCGGCGGGGTCGCCGCCACGGCGAGGATCGCATTCACGACGAAGTCCACCGGGATGATGTCCACGATCCCCTCCGGGATGCCGGGAAACTCGGGGATCTGTCCCAGCCCGTACGACCGGATGATCGGGTCGGCCATCTTGAACCCGTCGATCCATCCCGGCGAAGGGTGAAGCAACGCGGACTCGATGATCGAAGGTCGAACGATCGACAAGGGCAGGCTCTCTTCGGCGGCGAGCTCCTCGACGGCGCGCTCGCCCATCGCCTTGGTGAACGTGTAGACATCCGGCCAGCCGAGCGACCGGGCGCGTTGACGCCCGTACTCGACGAGGCGCTTGGTCATCCACTCCTTGCGGCGCTGCTCGGCGTCCTCGGCAACGGTCGTGGGGCCGGCGCGAGAGTGCTCCTTGGCGGCATCCGAGAGGAAGCGTTCGAGCAGCTCGGGCTTCCTGGAGGACGCCTCGACGTCGCGTCGTGACTGAAGAGCGAGATCGGCTTCGAGTCTCCAATCGACCCGGTGGTCGAGGGTGCGCTCGGGGATCACACCCTTCTGCACGCCCGCCACGTAGGCGGTGGAAACGTGGACGAGCGCGGGTCTCGATCCGCCGGCGAGGACCCCACGGTAGAGGTTCATCGCGCCGAGCAGGTTCGTCTGGAAGCCTTCGTCGATCGGCGGATCGAACGCGACGGTCGCCGCGGAATGGATCGTGACGTCGATGTCGCCCGGCAGATCCGGCTGCCCGCGTGAGAAGTCGCCGTCGACGACCTCGACCCGTTCGTCCAGGAGTCGCAAGAGCGCATCGTCGGATCCGAGGGACGCGCGGAGTGCATCGAACGACGGCTTGCGCGTCAGGTAATGGACCCGCTCGACCGAGGAGGCTCCCGTCTGCGACCGGACGAGCAACACGATCCTGGTCTCCGGGAAGTCAGCGAGGAGGCGTTCGAGGATCACCTGGCCGAGGAATCCGGTCACGCCCGTGAGGAAGATGCGCTTGCCGGCGAGCCGGTCCACGATCGACTCGGCCTTCGAGCGCCGGGCCTTCGCCTTCGGCTTGGGGTTCTCTACCATCCGGGAGATTATCGGCCTCTACCGGACGGTAGACAACCCTCGATTCAAGAGAGCTCCCGCGCAGGTCGAAGGCAGGATGTCGGACTTCTCACAGGAGAATCTGCAGTGTCCCTCCGTTCGAAGATGCTCGCGATGTCGACGATCCCCATGGTCGTCCTGATCTTCGCCGTCGTATACGCGGTGTCCGCACAGTGGACGGCGTCGCGAACCAACGCCGAGGTGGATCGAACGAACACGGTCAGGCAGCTGCTCGCTGAGATCCAGAACGACCTGGAGGTCGCCGAGTCCAGCGTTCGTGGATACCTGCTGACCGAGCGACCAGGGATGCAGACGGACTACGAAGACGCGGTGACGGACCTTCGACGCGGCCTGACACAGCTCCATGTCCATCTCGCTAAAAGCCTCCAGCGCAAGCGGCTCGAAAGGCTCCGCGAGCTCGTCGACGAGCGGGTGGAGACCTTCCAAGTCGTCCTACACGTCGGGAGCGCGGGGACGCCGGATCGCCAGGCTCGGCTGGAGACGCTGCTCCTCCATGGGCAAACCATCACCGACGCCCTCCGAGAACTGACCGAACAGATGCGGGTGACCGCCGACGAGTTGGTCGCCCAGCGGATCGCCGCGCGCGATGCGGCCTTCCAACGGTCGTACGTGGTGGAGATCCTCGCCATGCCCCTGGCCGTGTTCGCCGCGATGATCCTCATGGTCAGCTTCACCGCGAGCATCGTGAGACGGGTCGGCAAGATCCGGCACAACGCGAAGCGTCTCGACGAAGGAAGACCGCTGGATGAGCCGGACTCCTCTCATGACGAGCTCGGGTCGCTCTCGCGAGCGCTGGTCCGGACCGGATCACACCTCTCCGAGCTCCAGGAGGAGCTCCGTCGGCTCGCCACGATCGACGAGCTCACCCGACTCGCCAACCGGCGGGGGTTCTTCGCACTCGGGGAGCACCAACTCCTGGTCGCGGCACGGACCAGGGCGGCCGTCGCGCTGCTGTTCATCGATGTGGACGGCCTGAAGAACGTGAACGACGAGCTCGGCCATGCGACGGGCGACCTGTTGCTGAAGGAAGCGGCCGACGTGATCCGGGAGACCATCCGCGTCTCCGACCTTGCGGGCCGACTCGGTGGCGACGAGTTCTGCGTGCTCCTCCTGGGGGACCCGGACCTCGATCCCGAGCGGGCGGTGGATCGGCTGCGTCAGACGACCGCCGACCACAACGCCCGACCTGGGCGGGACTTCCGGCTCTCGCTCTCGATCGGCGTCTCCGCTCTTCCCCCTGGCCGGTCCGTCACGCTCGAGGAGCTGATCGACGCCGCGGACGAGGGGATGTACGAGGACAAGCGCGGGAAACGCGAGTCCCAGTCCGTGTGGTCCATCTGAAGGAAGCGTGGTGGCGAGAACCGGATCACTAGACTTCAGGCATGGAATTGCAAGCGCTGCAAGGACTGATGCACTCCGTGTATGGGGATCGGGACGCTGCCAGAGGTACCGACGCAACCTTCCGATGGTTCACCGAGGAGATCGGGGAACTCGCTCGAGCGATCAGGAAGAGTGATCAGGCCAACCTCATGCACGAGTTCGGCGACGTGCTCGCGTGGCTCGCTTCCCTCGCCAACCTCGTGGGCGTCGACCTCGAGGGCGCGGTCGCCCGGTACGCGGACGGATGCCCGAGATGTGGCCTCACGCCCTGCGACTGCCCATCCTGAGTTCGCTAGTTGAACAGGCGTTCCGCGATCTGGATCCCGTTCAACGCCGCGCCCTTCCGGAGGTTGTCGCCGCACGCGAAGAGCAGCAGCGAGTCGTCATGGCCCGGCGCCTGCCGGATCCGTCCCACAAGCACCTCGTCGCGGCCCGCCGCCTCCAGCGGTGACGGGTAGACGCCGTTGGCGGGGTCGTCGCGGACCTCGATACCCGGCCCCTCCACGAGCAGCCCACGCGCTTCCTCGGGTGTGATCGCACGCGAGAACCGCGCCAGCAGCGACACGGAGTGGCCCACCGGCACCGGGACGCGGACGCAGGTCGCCGCGACGTCGAGATCGGCGATGCCGAGGATCTTCCTCGACTCCTGGACGGTCTTGACCTCTTCGCTGGTGGATCCGTCCTCTGCGAACGCGTCGATCTTCGGGAGGACGTTGAACGCCATCGTCTTGCCGAAGACGTCGCCCGTCGGGAGCGCGTCGAGCTCCGGGTGACCGAGCTCCTCGACCTGATCGTGGAGCTTCGCCACCTGTTCGGCGAGCTCGCGCGTCCCGTCGCGCCCCGCACCCGACACGGCCTGGTACGACGAGAGCACCAGCGAGCGAAGACCGGCCGCGCGGTGCAGCGGAGCGAGCGCCATCATCGCGACGATCGTCGTGCAGTTGGGCACCGCGATGATCCGGGGGGAACCCTCGAGCGCCTCCGGGTTCACCTCCGGGATGACGAGCGGCACCTCCGGCTCCATCCGGAACGCCGAGGACTTGTCGATGCAGACGGTCCCCGCGGCGGCGGCCTCCCGCACGAACCCCCGGGCGACCGACGCCCCGGCTGCGGAGAGGGACAGGTCGACCCCCTGAAGCGCGTCGAGAGACAGCTCCTGCACCGTGACGTCGCGATCCCGGAACGAGATCGTTCGTCCCGCGGATCGAGCCGACGCCAAGGGCACCAGCTCATCGACCGGGAACGCGCGGGATCCGAGGATGCGCAGCATCTCGGTGCCGACCGCGCCCGTCGCGCCCACGACAGCGACCTTCAGTCCCATGGCCTCACCCTACCGGGCGGTGCGCAGCGGACGGCTGAGGACTAGCGGAACGTCCATGTGCCGAGGATGCTCTCGAACTCCTCGGCGCGAACGTCGAAGCCCTCGGTGTCGGCCTGGAGCTGCACGCGCCATGCGGCGTCGCCCCGCACGAACACGATCTCCCGCACTTGCTGCTCCACCTGCCCGGCCTCGAGAACGAAGTCCCATTGGACGGCGGCGACGCCCGCGACTCGCCGCTCGACAACCTCCCCGACCTCCATCCCGTTCTCCGTGGCGACGTCACGGGCCGCCTGCACGATCTCCTCAAGGCCCTGCCCGGTCTGGAGCTGGATCGCCATGATCCGCACCGTGGATGCGTCCGCCGGCTTGATGAGCTCGTCGTAGGGGAGCTCCGCGGGGGCCGCTTCGTTCGTGAGCTCCCAGCCGGGCGCCGCGACGCAGTAGCCGAATCGAGCCGACTCGACCGTGCTTCGGTCGCACACCCCCGGGCCGCCGAGCCACCAGGATCCCGCCACGACGACTCCCGCGAGGACGGCGAGGAGCCCCACGACGACGAGGACCGCCTTGGCCGCGGAACGGGTCGGGGCTTCGGGCGCGGCTTCCTCGACCTCAGCGTCGCGACCCGGGGGCGGGGGCGGTAGGGAAGGGTACGGATCCATACCTCTAG
>JBKKAE010000283.1:0-8959 GCA_046714835.1 Actinomycetota bacterium
GGTCAGCGGCCCACGCGTAGCCCAGTCGGGCATCCCGGATGACCCTGACGCCGACGCCTCGGGACTCGGCGAACGCCAGACCCTCGACCTCGGCACGGAGCGCGCTCGCTTCCGTGCGACGGGACTCTTCGGCGTACGCCTCGACGGCCTCGTCCGACTCCGCCGCCTCGACCGCTGTTCTGCAGAGATCGCCCAGGTCAGGCACCGGTTCCTCCCACCGTGATCCGCGAGATCCGCAGGGTGGGCGAGCCGCTGCCGACGGGCGCCTGCTGTCCATCCTTGCCGCAGACGCCCTCCCACGTGTCGAAGTCGTCGGCGACGGCATCGACCGCGGACATCACCTGGATCGCGCGCCCGATCAGGTTGGCACCTCGCACGGGCGTCGTGACCTTGCCTCCCTCGATCAAGAAGGCCTCGGAGCATCCGAATACGAAGTCGCCGCTCGCCGGATTGACCTGGCCACCGCCGAGCGAGGTGACGAACACTCCCTTGTCCGTGCCCTCGATGATCGCCTCGGCTCGCTCGGCGCCGTCGAGGATGTTCGTGTTGGTCATCCTGGGGATCGGCGGGGAGGCGTAGGACTCGCGCCGACCGTTGCCGGTCGACTCGACGCGGTCCTTGCCGGCCCGGAGTCGGTCGTAGAGGAAACCCTGGAGCACGCCTTCTTCGAACAGCACGGTCCGCTGGCTGGGCTCACCCTCGTCGTCGAAATCGAACGATCCCCACCCGTTCGGGATCGTCGCATCGTCAACCCCATTGACGACCTCACTTGCGCACTTCGTTCCCACGAAGCCTCGGTAGACGCTCGCCTCCTTGTCCACGGCGTCCGCCTCGAGCGGATGGCCCACGGCCTCGTGGAAGAGGACGCCGCCCATGCCGGGCGCGAGCACGACGGCCATCTCGCCCGCCGGCGCCGGGATCGAGTCGAGCATCGTGACGGCGCGCTGCGCCGCCTTCTCGCCGATCGCCTTCGCGGTGAATCGGTCGAAGAGCTCGACCCCCGCGCACGCCGCGGGACCGAAGAACCCCGTTTGGATGGTTCCGTCCCGGGCGGCCACGACCTGGGTGACCA
The DNA here is from genome assembly GCA_046714835.1 of Actinomycetota bacterium. GTDB lineage: Bacteria > Actinomycetota > UBA4738 > UBA4738 > HRBIN12 > JAJNBA01. The sequence continues at coordinate 1,073 of JBKKAE010000283.1, forward strand.
TCCGGATGCGAGGACGTTCCTCCTCGACCCAGCGGCCGTCGGAGGTCGCGATCAGCCGCTTCTGGAGGGAATCGCCGTACATCCCGACCACCTGGACGACCTCGGGGCTGAGCCCGCGCGCTGCCTCGTCGAGCTCACGCAGCCAGGCCACCTTGTCCACGGCGGGGAACTCGGCGGCGGGCCGGCCCGTGCGGTTCACGCCTTTGCCCTCGCGGACGGTGAGGTCGACGACGGTACCGGGCTCGCCCTCCTGAAGAGCCGCGCTCGCCGCCTCGGCCGCCTGCAGGAGCGAACCGCGGTCGAGGCGGTTCGAGTACGCGTACCCGTAAGACGTGCCGAGGGCCACGCGAACCCCCGCCCCTCGGTCCAGACCGCTCGAGAGCTCTTCGACCTTGCCGTCGTCCAACCGGATGTTCGTGGAGGTTCGCTCCTCGACGAAGAGCTCGGAGAAGGAGCCGCCTCGACGGCGAGCGGCCCTCAAGACCTCCTCGACCAGCTCGCGGGGCAGCATGGTCGCGATGCTAACAGCGGGCATCCGAGCCCCCGGTTGAGCCGCGAAGGTGGGGTAGGCTCGGCGAGATGCGCGTCGCGCGGTCGAGGAACCGGCCAAGGAACCGGCCAAGGAACCGGCCAAGGAACCGGATAGCCGGAGCCCTCGTCGTGGTACTCACGGCCGCGTGCAGCACGACCGGTGTCGGTCACGGGATCAGCGTCTCCCCCCCCGCCGAATGGGTCGCCCACCCCCACCGCTTCGCCGGTGTCACCGACCCCGACGGCATCGCCGGGGCCCGCGAGTCCGTTGGACACAGGCACGGCGACCCTCTCCTTGTCCGGAGACCTCCGGATGGACGTGCCGTTCGCGTCGATCGCGACGCCTGCCGTCTGGGCGCCGCCGCCCGCTCCGATGGACATCACGTGGAACGGCCCGTCCACGCAGGAGGTTCGTCTCTCCGGCACCTCCTTCGTGAGTCGGGCGGCGACGAGCCCCGATCGCGCGCTCTCGTTCACCGTCACGGGACCCGACGGGCCGGTGGTGTTCTCCTCGACCGCCGGGGAGTGCGCCGTCACGATCACGCCGGCTCTGCCGGACAACATGGGCGGCCTCTTCACGTGCAGCCTCCTCACCGATGTCGAAGGCGTGACCACCGTCGACGCTCGGGGCGTCTTCTCCGCCATCGGCTAGCGGGTGGGCATGGGAACCCGCCGGGATCTCGCCTGGCTCGCAGGTCTCGGCTTCGTCCTCCTCGCCGTGCTGCTGTGGCCCTACGTCGTGGACGGATACCGGTTCGGCGTGGGCCCGGACGTGCCCGTCTATCTCTGGTGGACGCGGGTGGGGGCGAGCGAGGGCTTGTCGATGGTGGGGAGTCGGCCCGGCGCGCCGGCGCTCGCGGCGGCGTTGGCCGGGTCGCTCCTGCTGAACGCGTCCGCCGTCACGGCCGGACTCGCGTCGGCGCTGGGGGTCGCGACCGGGGCGGCCGGGGCCGCGCTCGTTCGCGCCGCCGGCGGCCGCATCGGCAGGTCCTGGCTCCTCGCCGGGCTCCTCGCGGGCGTCTTCTCCGTGCATCTGGTCGCCGGGTATCTCGCGAACCTGGTGCTCGCGGCGACATTCCTCGCGGCAGCCGCGTGCCTCGCGGGCTCTCGGCGAACGTGGTGGGGGGCCGGGCTGCTGCTCGCGGGGGGAGGGCTCGCCCATCCACCATTCCTTGTGCACGCGATCGTGGTGCTGCTGATCGCGGCCGCGCTTGCCTGGCGGGTGGGGTCCCGCGACGAGGCCCGAGACATCGCCCTGTCCGTCGCGGCGGGCGGCCTCCTCGCGGGCGCGGGCGTACTCGCGACCATCGCGGGCCCCGGTCCGATCGGCGCCGAGACCTCGAAGGACGGGTACCTCCGCCGAGCGGGGCTCGACGAGCAGCTCATCGACGCCTATCGGGATCGCTTCCGCCTTCGGGCCGCGCGCTACGTGCAATGGATCTCGGTGCCCCTCGGGGTGGCGGGCACCACGACCGCCGAGGGGTTCCTCCAGCGGTTCCTCATCTCGTGGCTCGCGGTCATCGCGATCGGCATCCCTGTCGGCTACGTGACGGGATGGCTGCCTCCGGATCGCCTTGTGACGTTCGGGTTCGCGGTCCCCCTCGGCGCCGCGCTCGGCCTGGTGCGGATGCATCGGCGGCTCGGTGCGCGACCGTGGGTCGCGCGCATCGCGGTCGTCGCGCTCGCAGGATGGATGATCGTCGGTGCGCTCTTCGCCTGGGGACGGCAGAAGCCGTTCATCTCGCCGCACGAGGCCTACCTCGCGCGTAGTGCCCCGCTCCTCGCCGGCACCCAACCGTCGGCCAGGGGTCGTCCGATCGTCTTCATCGTGGACGACATGGACACCACGGCCACGTTCCTCGGATCTCGGGCCGCGAACATCGTGCGCGCAGCCACCGATCCAGAGCGAGACGACGATGTCTACGTCTTCGTCGGGACCGTGTCTGACTACTTCTCGGGCACACCGACGGTGCGAGGTGATCCTGAATACGACGGGCTCTCGAGGCTCACGCTCGCCGACATCCCGAGGGAGCCCGAGCCGCTCGTCTTCGTGCTCGCCCCCTTCTACCGCGGAGGAGACGCCGGGACTCACCCCCGATTGATCGAACACGAGCCAGGGATGTGGGCATCCGAGGTCTTCGCCGAGATCTCGGTCGCGTTGGGGGACGAACCGCTGCAGTTCGGACCGTCGTCTCCAACCGGCATCTCGTTCGCGACGATCGCGATCCTCGCGGTGCTCACGCTGCTCGGCCTCGGCTACGCGCGTGTCGTGTTCGAAGATCTCGTCACCGCGGTCGCCACCGCACCGGCCTTCGGCGCCGCTGCGCTCAGCCTCGCGGCGGTCACGCTCGACCGGCTCGGCCTACGCCTGGAGTGGGTCCCCGTCGCGCTCGCCGCCTCGGCCCTGGCGGGCCTCGGCGGGCTCGCTCTCCTCGTCATGAAGCGCAAGCGGGACCGCCAGGCGCCTGCGTAGGTCGAGTGCCAGCCACACGAGCAAAACGATCACGACCGGTGTGAGCACGTAGTGCCCGATCAAGACGTTGAGGTCGTACGCCTCCGGGAAGCGGAGCGGCTCGGCCGTCCACTGCGAGAGCGCGAGCACGCCGGACAGCACGATCAGCGAGGCGCGAGGGACTCGCGGGAGGAGCCAGAGCAACGGGAGCGACCACGTCAGGTACCAAGGAAGGAGCACGGGACCGAGCAGCGTGAGTGCAAGCAGCGACCAGCCCCAGCCCCCGAGGAGCTCCGCCGACGGACGGCCCGAGGCCGCGGCACGCGCCACCGCCCGCACCAACCAGACGACGGCCACCGCGAGCGCGAGCATGAACGTCACCCGGGCGACCACGCCCAACGTGTCGCCGCTGATCGCATCGAGGACCCGCCGGAAGAACCTCGACGGCGCGAGCCACCCCTCGTGCGAGGAGAGCTCGAGCATCCCGAGCGTCGGATCGTGCAACTGGAAGAACGGCGCCGCGACGATCGCGACGATCGCGAGGGCCACGCCGGCGTGCGCCGCGCCTGTCGAGAGTCGCTCCGACGAGGGCCGTCGCCACACCACCCAGACGACGAGCAACAGGACCGGCAGGAACAACGTCGCCTTGATCAGCGCTCCGCACGTGATGACCCCGGCCGCCCAGATCGTCCGATCGCGGACCAGGAGCCAGGCCGAGACCGCGATCGCGAGCGCCACGAGGAGGTCGTTGTGGCCGCTCCCGACACTCTGGAAGAGGACGACGGGGTTCAGGCCGAACGCCGCGACGGCGAAGGCCGCGTGGGAGGGCCGGACACGTCGTGCGACGGCGGCGATCACGAACGTCGTCGCGAGGCTCGCCGCGATCGCGATCAGCCGGAAGACATCGACAAGCACGTCCAAGCGGCCGGTGGTCCGCGTCACGAGGCCCGAGAAGTGCGAGAACAGCGGGCCGTACACCGACGGCGTGTCCACCCACTTGGGTCCGACGAGCTCTCGCGTCAGGAGGCTCGGGAAGTCTGCCGGCGTCTGCACGTACGGGTTCGCGTGATGGATCGAGACGATCTGTCCGTGCGCGATGTAGGAGTAGACGTCGCGCGAGATGAGGAGCGGCAGCAGCACGATGGCGAGGTGGAACGCGACCGAGAGCCCGAGCGCGAGACGCATAGAAATCTCTCCGCGCCAGGCGGCGCGAAGCAGCACCAGGAACCCTGCCATGCCCGCGACCACGCCCAGCACCGACGCGACCGGGAGAGCTTCTCCGAGACGATCGAGCCCGATCGTCTCGGCGATCCAGACGAACGGTCCCCCGGGCTCCGCCCCAGGTGCCAGGATCGGCTGCAGCGGCGATCCGGGGACCGCCGCGACGACCGCCTCGACCAGGAACCCGGCTACGGCCGCCGCGACGGCGGGCCAGGCCACTCTCGGGCGGGATGCCTGCATGTCGCCGCCGACGCTAGCACCGGCTCGCCGTTAGGCTGCAGGTCATGGCGCGATTCCGCGAGGGCACCGGTACGGGCCTCTTCGTCGCGATGGCCTCGGCGACGGTGTTCTCGATGCTGGCGTGGGTGATCGCCTTCCTGCTGTGGATCGCGCTCTCGATCTACGCGCTCGTCGAGATGATCGGCGACGGCCGGCCCAGCCCGACCGCGGTGCTCCTGATCGTCGTGCTCCTGGTGGGCGGCCTCGTGACGCTGGCCGCGGCCGGGATCGGACTCATCGGCAAGAGCCTCACGCCGAAGAAGCGCGACCGGATCTGATCCTCAAGGGGTCGGCTTCATCACCATCAGGTAGACGATCCCTGCGACGGGGAGCATCGTGAGGAGCCCCGTCGGGCGAGCCAGCTCTTCCTCGACGTCTCGACGTCGCGTTGATGTACCGAGCGACCGGTCGTGCACTAAAGGACGACGGCCAATCCCCCACAAGGACGACGTAGAGAGAAGTGCCGGCACGCTTCTCAGCCCACATCGACGATCACGATGCGAATCGAGCCGCGTCTGCCGCGCGGTACGTTGGAACCGGAGAGACTCGATCGGCTCCTGCAGCCGCGGGACTCGCCGTCCGCTACCTCGCACGTGGACGTATCTCTCATCGTGAGGCGGCTCGCCATCGCGCTCCTGCTCTTCCTACTCACCTCGTGCGTCGACGACGCCGAACAACTGGGCGTGAGCATGCTCCATGACCGACCGGTCGCCATCTCGGCTCCCTGCAGGGGCGAGGACGATCTGCCCGTGATCGAACTCCTTCTCACCGAGGAGGACAACAACCCCGGGGGCGGCGACGATCAGGTGCTGTGGCGAGCTGTCCCGAGGGAGCCGAGTGTGGCGGCGTTCGTGACGCCGTTCGGGGCAGCCCCAGATGGCTACGAAACGACGATTCCGCTAGCTAGGAGGCTGGACCCATCCACGAGGTACTCGCTGTTGATGCAGCCAGGCGGCGTCGTCGTGTTCCGCACGCAGGACCTCGAACCTGGCCGAATCTGGAGCGAGATCGGGCGACTCTCCCCGGAGCGATTCGTGGAGTATGCGCGAGAGGGGTGTGGCTCCGGCGATCTCGTCGACGGCGCGGAGACAGTCGTCCTGCAGCTGCAGCAGTGAAACACGCGCCGCGCCGGCGCTGTTGCCTGCCTTCTCCGCGTCGTCACAGTATCCCGTCGCACGCCGACGCTGGCGCCTGCCGCTACGCTGCGGGCCGTGGCCTATCGGATCCTCCTCGACGTGTCGAGCCTGACCTATCGGGCGTTCTTCGCGATGCCCGACTCCGTGAAGGCGCCCGATGGGCGACCGGTCAACGCCGTCCACGGATACCTCGACATGGTCACGCGCCTCGTCGCGAACCGACGACCGGACGAGGTCGTCCACGTCTACGACCACGACTGGCGGCCGGTCGAGCGGACGGACATCTACCCGGGCTACAAGGCCAACCGCCCGCCGGAGCCCGAGGCGATCACGCAGCAGTTCGAGTTGCTGCGCGCCGCGATCGACCTCACGGGGTTGCTGCAGGCAGAGACCGAGGGCTGGGAGGCCGAGGACGCCATCGGTGCGTTCTGCGTCGAGGCTGACGAGGCCGACCGGATCGAGATCGTGTCGGGTGATCGCGACCTGATCCAGCTGGTCCGCGATCCGGTCGTGAAGCTGCTGTTCACCCTGCGCGGTGTCTCCGAGCTGGGCGAGTACGACGAAGCCGGCGTCCTCGAGAAGTACGGCGTCCCCGCTTCGCGCTACGCCGAGTTCGCGATCCTGCGCGGAGACCCCTCGGACGCGCTCCCGGGGGTGCGCGGCGTCGGCGAGAAGACCGCACGTGCGTTGATCGACACCTACGAGTCCCTCGATGACCTGCTGGCCGACGCCGCGCAGGTCCATCCGCGACCCGGCCCGCTCAAGGGCAAACCTGCGCTCCGCGCGAGGATCCTGGAGTCTGCCGAGTACCTCGACGCGATGCGTCGCCTCGTCCCGGTCAACGCCGTGGCGCCCCTGACCGTGTGGTCGGGCGCTCGTGACGACGCCGCGCTCAAGACGTTCGCGGAAGAGCACGGCCTGAGGGGGCCCATCCAGAGGCTGCAGGCCGCGCTCGACAGCGCGCACGCGGCCTGAGGGACCGCCGTGGCACCGTACGTCTTCCACGTCGACCTCGATCAGTTCCTCGCGGCCGTCGAGATGCTCCGCCGGCCCGAGCTCCGCGGCCGGCCGGTGGTCGTCGGCGGGGACGGCGACCCGACGAAGCGCGGCGTCGTCTCCACCTGCTCCTACGAGGCGCGGGCGTTCGGCGTCCGATCGGGGATGCCGCTCCGCACCGCCCTCAAGCGCTGCCCCGACGCCGTGTTCCTGCCCGTGGACGCGCCCACCTACCTCGAGGCATCCCGTCGGGTGATGGATTCGCTCCGCTCGTTCGGCTTCGTCGTCCAGGCGATGGGATGGGACGAGGCTTTCATCGCGATCGAGACGGACCGGCCCGAGGACCTCGCGCGCGAGATCCAGCGACGCGTCCTCGAGCGCACCGAGCTCTGGTGCTCGATCGGCATCGGTGACAACAAGCTGCAGGCGAAGATCGCGACCGAGGAGGGGAAGCCCGCCGGCGTCTTCGTGCTGACCTCCGACCGATGGCCCGCCCTGATGGGCCCGCGAGCCACGGATGCACTCTGGGGCATCGGCACGAAGACCGCCGGGCAGCTGGCGGCGATCGGCATCGGCACGGTCGAGGAGCTCGCCACCGCCGACCTCGATCGTATGGCGGCCGCGTTCGGCCCGAGCACGGGACCCTGGCTCGCACAACTCGCGCGGGGCGAGGACACGAGCCGGGTGAGCGACGCCCCGTGGATCCCGAAGGGCGTGAGCCGGGAGCGGACCTTCCAGCAGGATCTCACGAGCGCCGACGAGATCGAACGAGAGCTCGACCGGCTCGCGTTCGAGACCGCAGAGGACGTTCGCAAGGACGGGCGTCGTGCCACCCGTGTCGTCGTCAAGCTGCGCCTGGTCCCGTTCATCACGAAGACGAGGGGCGTCCCGCTCCCCGAGCCGACGATGGACCCCAGCGGCATCGCGGCCGGGGCACGAGCGGCACTTTCCCGCTTCCCCGAGATCGCCCGTCCCGTACGCCTTCTGGGAGTCAGGGTGGAGTTCGAGCAGCAAGAATGACCGTTTGGGGGTCGACACTGGTGGGCAGGCCGTGCAAGATGCGCCTCAGCGCAATGGGTAGACGCTCTGCCGCCACCGTCGCCTTGTTCACCGTCCTGATCGGTCTGCTGACGGCAGCCCCGGCACTCGCCACATACAGCGCGTCCATCCTGTTCCACCCCCCGCAGAACGCGACGACGTTCTTCTCGCCCTTCTCCGGTCCCGCCGCGATCACATTCAACTTCGACGACAACCCAATCGGCGGCATAGACC
>JBKKAE010000284.1:0-3322 GCA_046714835.1 Actinomycetota bacterium
GGCGAGCTGCACGGGCTCGAGAACGCGACAGCTCACCTGCTGTGGAACTGCCTCGATCACCCGAACCACGGCCTGGTCAACGCTCTGACGAAGCACGAGGAGAAGCTGGACGCGTGGCTAGAGAAGAAGGCGCTCAAGGAAGAGCGGCAGGCCGAGCGCGACGCCGCCAAGGCAGAGCGGAAAGCCGAGCGCGAGGCTGCGAAGGCCGCCCGCGAGCTCTCCCGCTCGAGCTAGCCCGTCATCCGATCCTGTTCACGCCCGGCGCCTCCATCTCAGGCAGGCAGTGATCCCGCGTCCGTCACCAGATCCGCGAACGAGGACGAAGACTTCCCGAACTCCCACCAACCCTTCACCCACGGCTTCACGAACGCCATGCTCCTCCCGTAGACGAGCGGTATGCATGCGATCCGGTCGGCGACGGCCATCCGGTCGGCCTCGTGGAACAGCTCCAGCCGCGACCGGTCGCTCCGCTCTTGACGCGCCCGCTCGATCAGCCGGTCGAACTCCGGATCGGAGAACCCTCCGTAGTTCGTCTTGCTGTCGGTCTGGAACAGCAGACGGAGGAAGTACTCGGGATCGGCGTAGCCGGGTAGCCATCCTGTGATCACGATCGGGGCCATCTCTGTCGGGTCGCCGATCGACATCGCTTGCGCCAGCGTCCACGGACGCACCGGCACATCGATGCCGAGGACGTCCTTCCACGTCTCCGAGATCACCAACAGGAAGTCGTCGAGCCACGTCTCGATCCCTGCCAGCTCGAGACCCCGCAGGTTCTCCGAGGAAAGACCCGACCGACGGAGATGTTCCCGCGCGGCGTCGGGGTCGAAGCGAGGCACGATGTCCGGGGTGTGGCCCTGCAGCGCCGGCGGCACGATGCCCCCGTTCGCCACGAGCAGGTTCGCCGGTACGTCGTGCGCCAGGGTCTCGCGGTCGATCGCGTGCGCGAGTGCCCGGCGCACCTCGATGTTCGACATCACCGGATCGGCATGGCGGAACGCCAGGAATCCGGACCAGCTCGCCGCGCCCAGATGGGCATCTTCGGCTGGCCCCGGTACGAGGTCTGCCGTCTTGGGCGTGTAGCGGACGGTGACCGCGTCCAGCTCGTTCCGGCCGTAGGCAGCGATGGCGTCGGGAACCTCGAGTCGCACGTATTCGATCGTCGCGGCGTTCCCCCCACCGTCGGACCTCTCCCGACGACGCAGGATCAGCCGGTCCGGTAGACGTTCGACGATCTCGAACGCGCCGCTCACGACCTGTTTCCCCACCTTGGTCCACGCGTCGCCGTCGCGTTCGATCGCGTGCCGAGGCTGCGGCCCGCCGTCGGGACGGTTCATCACGCTCAAGAAGTAGGGAGCCGGCGCTGCGAGCCGGAACTCGAGCTTCCTGTCGTCGATCGCGCGGACCCCGATCAAGTCGGGATCTTCGGTCTTCCGCAGGTAATGGTCCTGCCCGTGCTCCAGCACGAAGTAGATCGCGACTGAGGAACCGGGGGCATCGGGGTTGAGGACTCGCTTGATCCCGAACTCGACGTCGCGGGCGGTGAGCGGTTCCCCGTCCGACCACGTGAGGCCTTCGCGGAGGTGGAAGACGTAACGCAGCCCGTCATCGGAGATCTCCCATCGCTCGGCGAGCGACGGCACGATCGTGCGCTCCGGCCAGGCTTCGACGAGTCGATCGAACAGCTGCATGCAGAGCTGGATGTTCGGCCACGCGATCGCCGAGCGCGGGTCCGGATCGTTCGGAAGGAAGCTCGTCCCGATCCGAAGCGTGGCGGAGGGCCGCTCGGCCGGTGGCTCCGGCCTGCGCCAGAGGTCGAACGCCCGCTGGTACATCTCGTTCGCCTCGGCGAAGCGGAGCGACATGTGGAACGCGAGCGCGAGCTTGAACAGGACCAGCGCGATCGCGTCTTGCTCACTGCGTCGCCCGAGGATCGGCAGCAGCTCGCGGTAGTGCGCGATCGCTTCGTCGAGCGCGTACTCCTGGCGTGCGCGGTCGCCAGCCTGCGTGAGGTAGGCGACCGCCTTGTCTTCGTTCGCGGCCGCGAGCCAGTGGTGCGCGAGCAGGCCGGCGACCTCCTCCTCGCGGCCAGCGTAGCGGTCCTCGAGCCACGCCGCAGCCTTCGCATGGAGGGCGCGGCGTTCGTCGACGACGAGGGTCCGGTACGCGGCCTCCTGGATCAGCGCGTGCTTGAACCGGTACTCGGGCTCGGGCCAACGCCGGGCCTCGCGGATCAGGTCCAGTCTCATCAGGGACGAAAGGGACGATCGGATATCGGCGTCACCGCTCACCGCCTCCAGCAGGGGGAACCCAAACTCGCGCCCGAGGACGGAGGCTGCCATCAACACGGCGTGCGGTTGCGGCTCCAGCCGGTCGATGCGAGCGAGGATCACCTTCTCGACCGTGGGCGGGATCTCGACCTCGGCTTCGTGATCGAAGCGCCAAGAATCGCCATCCCGTACGAGCGAGCCGGCGTCCGCGAGCGACCGAACGAGCTCCTCGAGGAAGAACGGGTTGCCTTCGGCGTGCTCGAGGATCCGGCGCTCCATCTCCTCGGGAAGCGTTCCGGACCCGACCAGCGAACGGAGCAGGTCAAGCCCCGCGTCGCCGGACAGCGCCTCGAGCGCGACCTCGGTGGTGCGGTGCGCGAGCTCGCGGGCCGCGTCCTCCTTCATGCGCCACGCCGGGTGGTCCCGTTCCTGGCGGAGCGTGAGGACCAGCAGGAGCGCAGAGGTCTCGGTGTCCGGCAGATGCCGCTCAAGGAGCTGGAGCGACGTGGCATCCGCCCAGTGCAGGTCCTCGAGGGCGATGGCGACCGGGCCGTCGTCGGCGAGCCGGCGCAGGAGCTGCCGGACGACCTCGAACGTCCGGTACTGGAGAGCCTCCGGCGAGAGCTCGGCGAGGCGCGCCTGTGCATCCGGCTCCAGCGAGAGCCCGAGCATCGCGGCGAGATACGGGTAGAGCTCGGGGGCGCGATCGCTGAACAGCCGCTCCACGTTCCGCCGGAGCGCCACGCGGACACGCATCTCGGGCTCGTCCGCCACGAAGCCGAGCCACGATCGGACGAGATCGCGGAACGGCCAGTAGGTCATCGACTCGCCGTAGGACACGCACTTCCCCTCGAGCCACAGGGGACGGCCGCGCGGCGCCGGCCCTTCCTCGAATACGGCGCGGAACTCCGAGATGAGCCGCGTCTTGCCGATCCCGGGCTCACCCGTGACGAACAGGATCGCGCCGGCGCCGGCGAGGGCGGCGCGGGGGGGGGGGGGGGGGGCGGCCCGCCCCGCCGACGGCCCAGGCCCACCCCCCCCCCCCCCCCCCCCCC
>JBKKAE010000285.1:0-5968 GCA_046714835.1 Actinomycetota bacterium
CGCCGAAGGCGCGCCGGCCCCTTCGGGTTCCCGTGCATTGCGGTGTCTTCCCTGCTGTGGATAGGCTCAAGACCCCCCGACCGAAGGGAGCACACATGCGGCGGTCCCTCGTCGTCGTTTCCGTAGCGGCTCTGTTCCTCGCGGCGTTCGTGGGAACATCCACGGGTCGCGATCGTCCGTTCAGCACCTCCCAACTCATCGCGATGAAGCTGGTTCCCCACAAGCAAGGGTTCTTCAGCCTGCCCGGCACGAGCGGGGGACAGTTCAGCAAGGTGCAGATCGAGAACTTCCGATGTGAGAGCGAGCCCGGCGATCCGGCGGAGTTCGTGGATCTCAGCTGCAACGACGCGAGGTTCGGCCAGAACTTTGCCCCGGACAACGAGCTCGCGATCGCGGTAGACCCGGAGGACCCGGACCACCTGCTCGCGGGGTCGAACGACTACTTCTACCGGTTCAACAACTCGACGGGGGCTCGCCAGGCGATCGTGCCGACTGGCTTCTTCACGTCGTTCGACGGGGGAGAAACGTGGCTCGACGGTCAGATTCCGATGACCTCTGGTAACGGTGCCGGCGATCCGGCCCCGGCCTTCGACGCGAAGCACGATGTCGCCGTCATGGCCCAACTCGAGAACGTCGGTGGCCAGGGCGGGCCGTTCGTCTCGCAGGGTGACGTCTCCGTGAGCCACTCGCACGACGGGGGTGTGACCTGGACCGAGCCGGCCACCGTGATGATGGGTACCGGTGCGGGTATCGGTCCGGCGAACAGGGCCGTGTTCTGGGACAAGGAGTTCGTCACGGTCGATAACGACGAGGACTCGCCGCACTACGGGCGGATCTACGTGACGGCCACGAAGTTCGTCAACGCGCTCTTCGGCTCTTACGACTCGTCGCCGATCTTCATCAGCTACTCGGACAACGGCGGCCACACCTGGTCGGCGCCGAAGCGGATCTCGGGTTCGCACCCCTCGTGCACGTTCCAGTCCACGGGAACGGGGACGGCCTGCGACGAGGACCAGTTCTCCTACCCGGAGACCAGTTCGGACGGCACCGTGTACGTCCACTTCCTGAACTACCAGAACGAGGTCGAGTGGGAGGATGACTTCGACTTCGACGCGCAGATCATGGTGGTCAAGTCGACGGACGGCGGGGTCACGTGGAGCGCGCCTGTGCAGGTCGCACAGCTCGAGGACGGGCTGCGGGATATGCCGTGGTCGGTGATCGGTCGCCAGACGGTCTGGGGCCACCAGATCCGGTGGGCGCCGGCCGGGAACATCTCGGTGAGCCCGATCGATCCGGACGAGGACGGCGACGACCTCGTGGTGGTGTGGTCGGATCGGGGTGAGGCGAACGACCCCGCGCCTGAAGGATGCATCGACGACATCATCGGCGAGGCGCCGAACTACGATCCGTGCAACGCCGGTCCCGGCTCGGACACGAACGTCTACATGTCCGAGTCCACGGACGGCGGCGAGACCTGGACCGATCGAACGCTCGTGGACGACGCGGGAGGTGCCCACCAGTGGTTCCCGTGGGTGGACCACCAGGCCGACGGATCCCTCGCGATCGCGTGGGACGAGGATGACGTGCCAGCACCGGCGGATGTCTTCAACCACGTTCTGTGGAACGATGGATCGAAGGAGGTCCTGGGTCCCGACGAGCACGTCGACGTGTCGGTCACGCACTGGGCGGGTCAGTACACGACCGCCTGGCCCGCGATCTGCGGCCCGGTCGGCTACGTGGACGGTGGCGAGCCCGCTGAGGGCAAGGACTGCAATGTCTTCCACGGCGACTACACGGGCCTGGCCGTCGGCCCGGACGGTGCCATCCACGTCGTGTGGACCGGCCTGAACAGGGCGGCCACGTCGCCGCAGGTCGACTTCTACATCGGCGGACAGCACGACGGGTACGCCCAGGACGCGATGTACGCGCAGCGCTAGTCGCGCCCATCGCGAGCGAAGTCCGGAACGGGGGCCTCCGAGGGCCCCCGTTCCACGTCCTGGCCAAGCCTCGTCCGAGGTTTCCCGCTACCGTGACCGCCGTGAGGACCGAGGTGACGATCCCGATCCGCTGGCGTGACGTGGACGCCTACGGCCACGTCAACAACGCGGTGTTCCTGAACTACCTCGAGGAGGCCCGTGATCGCCTGGTCGGATCCCTCTTCGGCGACCGGTCGTGGGACTTCGTGATCGCGCGAGTGGCGATCGACTACCGGAGCGAGCTGGATCAGGACGACCGGGAGGTGGTGGTGGAGTGCCGGGTCACCGGGTTCGGGACCTCGAGCGTCCGCACCGCGGAGCGAGTGCTGGCCGCCGGCGGGTGGCTGTCGGCGGAATCCGAGTCCGTGATCGTCGCGCGAGATCCCGAAACGGGTCGAAGCCGCCCATTGACGGACGAGGAGAAGGCGATCCTGCAGCGAGCGGTCGACGGCGGTTAGGAGCTCGGCAGCACGCGTCGGCCGTGCACGAAGTGTTGTCGGTACCAGCCGGTCTCGACCCACATGAGCGTCACGCCGCCGACGCTGCTCGACGAGTCGAGCGCCCAACCGTTCCCGACGTAGACGTCGGCATGGTCGACGGTCCCGTCCCGGTCGCCGTCGTAGAACATCAGGTCCCCAGGCCGCAGGTCGGCGTACCGGAGCCTGTTCCTCGTCACCCGGGACATCTCCGCGGAGGTCCGCTGGGGCAGAGGCCAACCTTCGTGCGGACGGGGAGGTGAGATCTCCCAGTAGACCCCGTCGTCGGCCCGCAGAGCCCACCATATGAGGCCCGTGCAGTCGAAGCCTGGTCCGGGCTGGCTCCCGAACGCGGCCGGGGATTCTGAGTTGAACCCCCACTCGCCCGCCCAGATGTAGGGGAAACCGACGTAACGGACACCCCAATCGACGATCGAGCGGCGGCCCGGCCCCATCTTCGGCAGGACCATCTCGGCGTACTGGTGCACGAGGTAGGGGACGACCCAATCATCCAGCGTGGTCGCCCGGTAGAGGGACCAGGCGACCTGCTTGCGCCGCAGCCTCGTGTTCGGCGTCACGTCTTGCGACTCGTCGGACCTGTTGTTGAAGCGTAGACCGAGGCGCATCGCCAGGAGGTTGACGCCGAAGTATCGGGGTGTGTCGAACTCGTAGCCGTCGGTCGTGGCGAGCTCGTCGAGGGCGGCCGCCGTCGATCCCATCCCGAGCACTCGAACGAGCGAGCGATGGACCTCGCGAGTGGTCACCGGTTTGTCCGGCCCGAATGTGCCGCCGGCGCGCCGGGTCATCCACCCTCGCTGCACCGCGATCGCCGCCCACGGATAGAACGGATCGGTCGGCTCGAGATCGGCGAATGTCACCGCGGGATCGGGTACGGCATCGGGCTCGAAGGCACGCACCATCGCCCGCGCCCACCGCTTCCGCGTCTCGAACCTGTCGGGCATGAAGATCCAGTTCCCGTCATGGTCAGGCGCGAAGTCCCGCATCCAGTCGTAGGTACCGGCGACGTGGTTGATCGCAGGCCTCGCCCACGTGTCGTCCGATCCCAGGTCGGTCCAGGTGCTCGAGGGGATCCGGAGCTGCTCGGCGCGGGAGGGCCCAGCCGGGAACGGGGCGGGACCGCTGCCGTGTTCGCCATCCGTCCAAGACGGCGGCGTGGCCAGTACGGAGCTCGACCACAGCGACTGCAGGAGCGTGACTGTGAGGGTCAGCAGGACGACGGAAGTCAGGCGACGGCGAAGCCTGTGTCCCCTCTTGGCCATACTTCCTACGTCGGCCCCCGGCGCGCGGAACTTGAGCACCGGGGGTGGAGGCTAGTCGGTAGGCCCTTCCCCACGCACCGCCTGCACCTTCCTCAGAGCCTCGCGGAGGTCCTTCAGCCAGTCCTCCTGGCGCTCCGCGACGAGCCGGACGCACCACGCCAGGGCGTGGCTCCGGCTCCTCGCCACGCCGGCTTCGATCAGCGTATCCAGCACACGCCGCTCGTCCATCCGGAGGCGTGTCATCGCCGGGACGGACAGCGTCGTGAACGAGGCCGTGAGGTCCCCGCAGGAAGCCCCCCAGCTGACCTTCCGGCCGAACCGTCGCTGGGCCTCGTCCGCGATGCGCATCCGCTTGCCGCGCGTGTCTTCCCGGAACCCCGAGATCCGTGCGGTGAGCGCGGCCTCACGGGCCTCGGGACCGGCGTCGGTGGGGAGCTCGGGTTCGGACAGCGCTCCCACCACCATGATCTCCTCGCGGTCGGCGGTGACCGTGGGCGCCTCTATGAACCACTCCGCCGGGATCCGACCTGCGAACCAACCGCTGAGCTCTTCCATGAGGGCCTCCTCGTAATCATCATGCAAGTGAGATTACATCATTACGTCTGCTCCCGCACTCTGGCACCCGTGCACCCCGACCCCACCGATGCCCTCGAGATCACGGAGGAAGGTCTCCGATCGGCGGGTGGACCGCGAGGTGTATACCGTCAGCCGAGATGAGAACCGTCGAGTTCGAGGTCAACACGAGTGGCCGCCGGGTGGTGGATCTCACCGAGCGCGTGAAGGCGTTCGCGGCGGAGGCGGCGGTCGGCGGGCTCCTGCACGTGTTCCTCCCGCATGCCACCGCGGGCCTTGCGTTGATGGAGGCGGGGAGCGGTTCGGAAGGTGATCTGGAGGAGCTGTGGGGTCGGCTGCTGCCGCGAGACGATCGCTACACCCATCGTCACGGCTCGATCGGTCACGGCGGGGATCACCTCCTGCCTGTGCTCGTCTCCCCCTCGCTCACCTTGCCCGTCGAGGACGGACGGCTCCTGCTGGGGACGTGGCAGTCCGTGGTCCTGATCGATCCGAACCGCGAGAACGACGTCCGACGGGTGCGCCTGAGCTTCGTCGCCGGCTAGAGGTACTGGCCGGGCGTCCGGTCGGTGCGCGTGCCCGCCGCCGGCGGGGACGACACCGCCTGGACGTCTCGTTCGCGCAGCAAGACCAGATCCTGACCGTCCAGATCCACCTCGAGGCCCGAAGACGGGAGGAACAGCACCCGATCCCCCTGCTTGGCCACCCGTACATCGGGGCCGATGAGTTTCACGTCCGCCCAGGCCAGGCGTCTCGGGGCGGGCGCTGCGGTCGCCGGGATCAAGAGGCCGCTCGCGGATGTGCGCTCCCCGTTCCCCGGCAGCTGCACGACCGACCGGTCTCCGGTGAGCCGGACATCCTCACCTGATGTAGCGGTTTTCTTGGCGTTCTTGGCGCGCGGACGGCGAGATTTCGCCGTCTTCCCGGCTTCCGCGGGCGGCGTCTGCGGCATGAGCCGAGTGTAGCGAGCGCGACTCGATAGGATGCCCGACGTTGAAGGCACGCAAGGTCCTGGACGACGCGGTCAAGGTCCTCAAGGCCTCGCCCGCGATCGACCACTGGCAACGAGGACGTGAGCGGATCGAAGCCGAGGACCTGCTGTGGCATGTCCTCGGCGAGGAGCCGGATCCGAAGGACGACGTCCCGGCCGCCGATCGGCGCACGTTCGATCGGCTCATCCGTCGACGTGTGACGGGCGAGCCGATCCCGTTCATCAAGGGCTACGCGGAATTCCGCGGGTTGGAGCTGCTCGCCCGGCCGGGTGTGTTCGTGCCACGGGACGCTTCCGAGAACCTCGTGACGCAAGCGACTCGTCGGCTCCGCAAGAGAGCCAGGCCCGTGCACGTGGATCTGGCGACCGGGGCGGGCACGATCGCGCTCGCGGTCGCGAACGAGGTGTCCAAGGCGACCGTGGTGGGAACCGATCTATCGGCCGACGCGGTCAAGCTCGCACGGAAGAACGCCAAGCGCCTCGGCCTCCGAGCGCGGTTCGTCACCGGAGACCTGTTCGGGGGACTCCCGAAAGCGCTCGAGGGCACCGTGGACGTGATCACGATCCATCCGCCGTACGTGCCGATGCATGAGCTCAGAGATCTGCCGGAGGAGATCCGCGATTGGGAACCCGAGCACACTCTGACGGACCGCAGTCGCGACGGGTTGGGCC
>JBKKAE010000286.1:0-3269 GCA_046714835.1 Actinomycetota bacterium
TGAGGCACGCGACCAACGGCCCCAGCCGTACCCGTTCCGTGATGGCGGCAAGGCCAGCCAGGAACGTCCACGCCTCCCACGGGCCGCCTTCCCAGTCGTCGTCTCGATAGAGGTAGTGGTCGCCGAGCCAGATCGAATCGAATCCGACCTCTTCCGCCGCCCGGGCCATCGCCGCGTACTCGGCCCAACCCACGCCCCGCTCTACCTCGGGAAGCTGAACACCGACGCGTAGACGCTCGGTCATGTGCGGAGTCTAGGACCGAAGGTCGTCTCGGCTCTCTCGACCCGGCGTCGGCTCATGTGGGCGAGGCGGCAGCCTCCGTGCCTCCGAGGCGCCGTTCCAACGCGAACGCAAAAGCGTAGAAGGCAGCGACCAGAACCAGAAGCGCCTGGTATCCGATCGCGATCGCCGCGTACTCGACGACGCCGCCCAGCATCGCTCCCAACAGGTTCGCACCGAAGGCGACGGTCGTCATCGCCGTCTCCTTGAAGCGCTGCGCGAAGACGAGGTTCGCGATGAAGATCGGGGCGAACGAGAGGGCGACCGCAGCGACGAATCGAGGGCCCAGCGAGAGCGCGAGCAGCTGCTCCGGGGGTATCGCCCATGCGACGGCGATCGACACGAACAGTCCCGCATACAGGATCGCCGGGCGGGGAAGCGTGAAGCGCCGCGCGACCTCGATCGCGAGGTAGACGCTGATGAGCACCCCGGTGAAGACCAGCGCGTTGACGAACCACGTCGTTCCGAAGAGCAGGGCGAACTGCACCACGCTCTTCGTCTCCAGGAGAAGGAACGCTGCGCCCATGAAGAACAGGTCGGTGTAGGGGCGAAGCACGCGGAGCCCCCCGGTGGTGACCCGAACGGTGGCGGTCGATGCGAGGAGGATCAGCGCGAGGGAGACCAGGTAGAAGGTGGGGATGCTCCTTCCCTCGATGTACGGGAACGGGTGATCGTCGGTCGACGGGGCCGGGGGAGTGCCCGTCGGCTCCCAGGGGGTCTCGCAGTTCGTGACCCGACCGTCTCGCTCGATCGTGAGGACGGCCTGCATGCGGCGACCACTTCCTCGACGCGGTCCGGGGTCGTAGCAGGGCTCTCCGCCGAACGCCGTTGACAGCGTGCTCGCATACCGCTCGAAGACGTCGGGCCGATAGTAGTTGTACGTCGAGAAGACACCGTCGGCCGTGAGTCGATCACGCACGGTCCTGAATGCCTCCTCGGTGAAGAGGTAGCTCTCGAGGCGCAGGCCGGCCTGCCCCGACACGAGCGTGAGGGAATCTGGGAGCGCGAACACGATCAGGTCGTAACGACCTTCGGTCCGTTCGAGGAACGCTCGCCCGTCGTCGACGTGCGGTACCACGCGCGGGTCCCCGTACGGATCCGCGGGATGCATCGACATACCTCTGGCCAGGAGCACGGGGTCGATCTCGACCGCGTCGACGTGCCGCGCCCCGTGGTCGAGGGCCACCGCCACGTCGTTCCCGCTGCCCGCCCCCACCACGAGCACTCGGTCGAGCGGCCCGGGGGGCAGATGGGCGTACGCGTAGTCGTAGAACGGCTGCTGGACGCGGAGAAGATCCAGGGGATACATCGATTGATGTGCGAGCCCGTTGACGCGCAGAGCGACCCTCCCGTCACCGGGCTCGATCGTGGTGACCTTGTAGTACGGCGACCACGCGTCGTGTGCGGAGAGCGAGTTCGCGGCGAAGATCAGCGCCACTCCGGCGAGCGCGGCAACCTGAGCAGGTCGGATCGGCCGATCGAGCACGAAGAGGAATCCGACACAGGCGAGCAGGATCCACACGACCGGGCGCATCCCGAGGAACGCCAGCAGGCTGAAACCGACGATCCCGGCGATGCTGCCGAGCACGTCGAGCCGATAGGCCTGCAGGGCCTCGAACTTCCGGAACGTACGGGCGACCCCCTCGGCGATCAGCGCCATGACGGTGGCAGCTCCCCCGAACACCAGCGGCAACGACACCCATACCGGGAGGGCGGGCAGTCCTGCGATCCCGCGGAGAACGGGGACATCTCCGATGCGAGATTGCTGAACAGGGAACAGGACGACGAACAGCGCGAAGAGCGCAAGTGCGATCGGCGCGTACGGAAAGAGGTCTCGCTTCGCATTCGCCCGGAGGAATCCGACGCCCACGCCCAGGAAACTCGCGAGCAGGACGAGGTTGGTCAGATAGCGGAGGTAGATGTTGTTCTCGGCCGGCCAGCGGATGAGGATCAATTCCACGAACAGCATGAGTGCGCTCAGCACCACGAGCCGGACCCGGCCTTGCAACGGATGCCTCAGTACTCTGGCGTCGCCCGATGGTCGCGCTCTCTCCTCGACCGCCACCCGCGGAGGGTACTCCGAAGCCGACCGAGCCTAAGCCACTCCCACCGGGGCCGGGGGCAACGGCGGCGTCGGCCCTGCAGACACCACCCTCGTGACTCCGCGGCTCCGGATCGCGACGGCCAGCAGGCCGAGTCCCCAGACACTCGCGAGGAAC
The DNA here is from genome assembly GCA_046714835.1 of Actinomycetota bacterium. Classification (GTDB taxonomy): domain Bacteria; phylum Actinomycetota; class UBA4738; order UBA4738; family HRBIN12; genus JAJNBA01. The sequence continues at coordinate 2,500 of JBKKAE010000286.1, forward strand.
CAGAGCCACCCGCCGAGGAACGGGATCAGCGCGAGCACGCGGAGCACCACCCAGCCCACGAGGAACACCACGTACCGGGCCGACGAGGACCGCATGAGCATGCTGCCAACCGCCAGCGTCGCCACGACGTAGCCGACCGTGTAGATGAACGCGAGCGCGAGGAGCAGGAAGAGCCCGAGAGGGATGCCCACGACCGTGACGAGGAGGATCACGGAGCCGATCGGCAGCAGGAAGAAGAGCCCGAAGCCCCACCCGATCGACGAGCCCAGCCGCTCGCGCACGATGTCGCGAACCGCCGGGAAGAGCTGCGGGGCGAACGCGAGCAAGAGGAGTCCGAGGATGAGGACCGAGATCGAGTACCCGATCCACCACACGAATCGACCCGCGAAGCCGACCATGTCGACGTCGAATCGGGTGACGACGCTCGTCTGACCGCCGCGGACCGTCGCGCCCTCCTCGATCTGGGGCGCCTCCTGGGTCACGAGGTCGCCTCCGACCTCGGCGCCGGCCCGCACCACCACGTTGCCGTTGAACACGACGACGTCCTGTTCCACCGTCCCCACGATCTCCGCGTCCCCGTTGAAGACGATGAGCGACTCACGCACGGTGCCCTCCACGAGGGCGGGGCCGTCGAAGATGAGCGCGGTATCCACCGTCTCGTCGGACGCGATGAAGAGTCGGCCGGTCAGCACGATCTGCTCGTTGTCTTCGCGGGAGCGGTCCTCTTCCTGTGCGAAGGCCGGCGATATCGTGAGCACGGTGAGCAGGAT
>JBKKAE010000287.1:0-2914 GCA_046714835.1 Actinomycetota bacterium
TCCGAGTGGCGGAGTCGGCGATCGCACTGTGCCCGGGCCTCGGGTCCATGTACGAGCGTGAGTGCATCATCGTGTCGACGTTGTGGTGATGCTTGAGCGACCGGTAGCCGGCGAGGCCGATCGCCACCGACTTGTGCCCACCGTCCATCGCCACCAGGTTCACGTTGATGTAGACGAGCAGATCGGACTCCGCCGCCCGCTTCGAGATCTCGACGTCCTCGTGCTTGTCGGTGGTACCGATGAACGTCAGCGCGTCCTTGTCCTCGCCGTCGAAGTTGTACAGGTCCTTGGGCCAGAAGGACCGGAACACCCGCTCCCCGACCATGCGGCGGATCTCGTCGGCGGTCATCCGGCGGTGGAGGGCGGTCGCGACGACGATCTGCACGTCCTCGACCCCGTTGCGAGCCGCCAGCTCGATCACCTGCTCGAGGATCCGCTGCCGGATGTCGGGGAGGGTCATCGGCGGCAACGGGATCGAGATGTCGTCCAATGCGATGGTGAGCTTCATCCCGGCCTTGAGCAGGTCGGGAAGCGGCCGGGAGTCGCCCGTCGGATGGAGCAGGGCTTGTCGGATCGCCGCGTTGACATCGCGGATCCCGGGCAGAGCGTCAGGCGGGTAGACGACCCTGGTGCCCAGCGGGAACTTCTGCATCCGGAAGCCCTCACCCTCGTGGATCAGGAGCGGAGGCGTTCGCTCATCCACCTCCAACACGAATCCGGGTCTTGGCATGTGGTCGTCTCTCCTGTCCTCGTTCGTATCTCCTAGGCCTGCGGCGCGAACGCCACCTTGAACGTGCCGAGCTTGCCGGCGGCCATCGCGTGGTCGAGCGCCTCGCGCCACCGGTCGAGCGGATACGTCGCGCCGACGAGCTGGTCGAGCATGGGGAGGTTCGTCGCGAGCTCCATCGCCATCTCGAACGTGGGCCGCGTCACGCCGTTCCCGAGATCCTCCACGCCCGACGTGTAGGCACCCGCCAGCTCGAGCTCGCGGAACCACAGAGGGGTGAGATCGGCGCCGCCGCCGGGGATGCCGGAAACGACGACGCGTCCGCCCGCCTTCGTAGTCCTGAGAGCGAGGTCGAGCGCGCTGCTCGATCCCGTGCACTCGATCGCCACGTCGACGCCTCCGAGGAGGAACTCCATCCCACGCTCGGGGGTGAGCTTCACCGCATGGTCGGTCCGCCGGACGGCTTTCACCGCGTGCTCCGGACGCACGACGTCGTCGGCGCCGGCCATCGTCGCCGCGGCTCGCTGCCGTTGGTGCTTCGCGGCCACGACGACGTGATCGGCCTTCGTGAACGCCTTGATCGCGATCAACGTGAGGATGCCCACGGTGCCGGCGCCGACGACGTGCACCGACCCTCCGGCCGGGATCTCGGCGCGGAAGGCAGCGTGGATCGCGCAGGCGAAGGGCTCGATCAGGACGGCCGTCTCGTCGCTCATGGCGTCCGGCACCGGCCAGAGCTGCGAGCGGTGCGCGAGCATCAGCCGGCTCCAGCCGCCTCCCGTCTCCGTGCAGTAGCCGGTCTGGAGCCCGGGCTTCAGGTGGCCCACCGTGACCCGGTCGCAGCGGCCGACATACCCTGCCGCGCAATGCTCACAGGGCGGCTCCTCACCTCGGGCAGCGCATCCCAGCACGCTGGAGATCACGACCCGCTGCCTGGCCGCGAGATCGCCTACATCGTCGACGAGCTCGCCGACCACCTCGTGGCCGGGCACGAACGGCAGAGACACGAGCGGCGAGAAGTAGAACGACGACCGCCCCGAGATCGTGGAGAGGTCGCTTCCGCAGATCCCGGAGAGCCGAGGCTTCACGCGGCCCCACCCTTCGCGCTTCGGCTCCGGATCCTTCTGGGTCACGAGCCGGAGCGGGGCGAGCCCGCCGGTCAGGAGTCCGGGTGCCTTCGACCCGAGCGCGCGCGCGCCCAGGTACTTCGGTGCGGAGCGATAGAACTCGAGCGCCAGCGCCACGGGCCCCTACCTCCTCGCCGGCTTCGGGAAACGGACGCGCGGCATGCCCTTGGACATCCCCCACTCCTCGATCGGCCAGCGGCGCCTTCGCGCGAACCGGTACAGGTGGGAGTCGGGCGATACCGCCACGGGGTTGCCCACCGCCCGGAGCAAGGGCAGGTCGGAGTAGGAGTCCGCGTAGGCGTAGGAGAGCTTGAGATCGACGCCCTCCGTCGAGGCGTAACGGCGGAGCCACGCGGCTCGCGCCTCACCGACGAGCGGAGGGGTAGACATGAACCCGGTGTACCGGCCTTCCTCGTCGACCTGGAGGTCCGCGCCGATCACCACGTCGAACAGCGGGTTGAGGGGCCGGAGGAACGCGTTCGCGGCGGCGGTGAGCAACAACGTGCGATGCCCCGCGGCGCGATGCTCCCGGATGCGGCGGATGGCTCCCGGGCTCGCTTTCTCGAGCATGAACTCACCCACGTGGCGATCGACCAGGCGATCGAGGCCCTCCACGGACGCACCCTCGTACCGCCGGAAGAACGTCCGGAGGAAGTCGCCTCGGTCCCGGCGGTCGATGGCCAGATAGCGCGGTATCCGCCCGAAGACGCCCACAAGCTCCCCAGGCCATTCGTCGGGCTCGAGGTCCGCCATCCTCGCCCAGACGTAGGACTCGACGACGTTGGAAGAGATGATCGTCCCCTCCATGTCGAAGACGGCCAGCACCGGCTCCTCACGCTCCCGGATCTTGACCGTGGGGCGGGCTCGATCCTTGCGAGCGAGCTCGCGGAGCGACTGCGTCACCGCCGGCGAGTGGACGTCCTGCAGGTAGTGCTTCCAGTCGATCGCGGCGGCGTCGAAGGGGAACCGTGCGCGGTCATCCGCGGTCAGGCTCCCGTAGAGGGCCATCGCCACGTCGTCGGTGTAGATCACCTCGGCTTCCGTGTAGGCACCGTAGAGA
>JBKKAE010000288.1:0-5419 GCA_046714835.1 Actinomycetota bacterium
CCGATCCGCGCCTTGGCCATCACCGGGATCGAGACCACCTGTTGGATCTCCTCGATCTTGGTGGCGTCGGCCATGCGGGCGACCCCGCCGTCTCGCCGGATGTCGGCAGGCACTCGCTCGAGCGCCATGACGGCGCACGCGCCGGCGTCCTCCGCGATCTTGGCCTGGTCGGCGTTGGTGACGTCCATGATGACGCCGCCCTTGAGCATCTCCGCCAGGCCGGACTTCACGGTGAAGGTGCCGGTCTCGCGCTGCATTCGTCCTCCTTGGTGCTCCCTTGGCGGATGCGCACGGATGCGCTCGGATGCCCCCGAGTGTACCGCCGTGACCTGCGGGGAAGCCCCTCTTACCGTTCGAAGGAGACTTCGCCGTCGTCCTTGGGCACCAGCTGGATGAAGGTGGTTCCCGGTGCGAGCGCGATCTCCTCGCCGCCCATGGTCTCGAAGACGGTGACGTCGTCCAACGACCCCCGTTGCCAGCGACCGACGACGAGGCGACCGTCGCGCAGGATCCACGCGCGTCCGCGGCCGGTGAGCCTCACGTCCGGCGAGGGGAACCCCGCCACGTCGACGATGTCGGAGTCGGTGACCACGACCTCCTGGATCACGACGTTGTCGACGGCGATCACGTCACCGTTCTCCGCGGTCATCGGCTCCCCGTCGAGCTCTCGGATCCATCGGTCCTCCGACCACGCCCACGCCACGACGTTGGATGAAGAGAACGCCACCGACGCCGACGTGCGCGGCTTGCTCGGGGTGGGCACCTCCTCGTCGAATCGGAAGACGGGTTCTGGAAGAGAGAAGTCGATGGTCCGCTGCGCGATTCGGTAGAGCTTCTTGGTCGAGACGAAGAGGTTGTGCGGAGCCGACCGCGAGTCGTCGCGGACGTACGCGTCGGCCGCGGAGGTCTCGGTCAGAGACACGACGCCGGCTTCGTCCAGGGCGGTCGTGACCTTCGGATTGGCTCCGGAGTACGCGAGGAGCGGCTCCTCGGAGTACTGCCGAAGGATCCTCGGGTCCGTCGTCCGAGCGCTCCGGACCGGACCGACGCGCGTGGCGTCATGGCACTGGAAGAGCGCGGCGAACCGTGTGATGCCGCCTTCCACAGGTTCCTCGTAGATCACGTCCGCGCGTTCGAGCCCCGCGAGCGGATAGGCGTCGTCGCTGTTCTCGACCTTGACCGAGAGCGGGGGCCGGACCGGCGCTCCCTTGCCTCCCGCTCGAAGCTCTCCCGTGAGCGGACAGGGCTTGGGCCGCCCCGTCACCGTGTCCACGATGTCCTGGATCGGATCGGGTGCGTTGCCGGTGAACGCGAGCACGGCCAGCACGACGACGACTACTGCCGCCCCCGCACCGATCGCGACCTTCCCTCGTTGTGTCAGCTCCACGGGACCTCCGGTCATGTCTCGGAACGAACGGAACGGGTCCCTTCATCGGGGACCCGTCATTCGAGCCTAACCGCCCTCTTCGCCCAACCCAAACACCGCACGGCGATCCGATGAGAACGTCACATCTCCTCGAGGCGACGGATCCTCTCCGACAACGGCGGGTGACTGGAGAACAAGCGCTCCAGGGCGCCGAGCCGTTCCCCCTGGATCCGCGACGGTTGATTCAGCCACAGGTGGGCAGTCGCGTTGTTCGCGGACCGCATCGCGGTCGGGGCCGTCTGGAGCTTCTTCAGCGCCGCGATCAGCCCGGGCGGATACCGAGTGAGCATGGCGCCCTGCGCATCGGCCAGGAACTCTCGGTTCCGCGACACCGCGAGGCGGATCAGCTGGCCGAAGATCGGGGCCAGGATGAGCAAGACGAATCCGATGGCGAAGATCAGCGCCGAGGCCGCGCCCCCGCCGGAGTCACCACCGCGCCGGCCGCGGAAACCGCCCCACCACCACATCCGCATGAAGAACTCGGCGAGCAGCACCGCGGCGCCGACGAGCGTCGCCACGACGGTCCCCACGAGGATGTCGCGGTCGACGACGTGAGCCATCTCGTGGCCGATCACGCCCTCGAGCTCGACCCGGTTCATCGACTCGAGCAGTCCCTGGGTGACGGCCACGTGGCTGTGCTCGGGGTCGCGTCCGGTCGCGTAGGCGTTGGGAGCGCTCTCGGGCACGATCCAGACCCGCGGCTTCGGAACACCCGCGGCGATCGCGAGTCCCTCGACGATGTTGTGCAGACGCGGCTGTTCCTCCTTCGACACCTCGCGCGCACGCGTCGATGCCAGCACGATCCGGTCCCCATAGAAGTAGGACCCGACCGACATCGCGATCGCCACGATCAACGCGATCACCAGGCCGATCGGTCCGCTGTCGGTGAGCAGTCCGATCGCGTAGCCGACCCCGCCGAGGAGCACAACGGCCAGCACGAACAGGATCACGGTCTTCCGCTTGTTCGCCGCGATCTGCTCGTACACGGCTAGGAGAGATCCACCTGCACGGGCCCGCGCACAGGATCGTCGATCTCGAAGAAGGGACGCTCTTCGAAGCCGAACGCACGAGCGACGATCGAGGAGGGGAACGACTGGATCATCGTGTTCAGCTGCATCACCTGGTCGTTGTAGAACTGCCGCGCGTACGCGATCTTCGACTCGGTGCCGATGAGCTCTTCCTGCAGCTCGAGGAAGTTCTGGTTCGCCTTGAGGTCCGGATAGTTCTCGACGACCGCCAGGAGCTGGCGGAGACCGGCGGAGACCTGGTTCTCCGCGTCCGCCTGGTCCGCGACGCCTTTGGCTCCCATCGATCGCGCCCGTGCCTCCGTCACCTGCTCGAAGACCTCTCGCTCGTGGGCGGCGTAGCCCTTCACGGTCTCGACGAGATTGGGGATCAGGTCGGCCCGCCGGCGGAGCTGGACGTCGATCTGGGACCAGCCGTTGTCGACGCGCGTGCGCAGTGTCACCAGCCGGTTGTAGATCAAGACGGCGACGAGCAGCAGGACCACGACGATCCCGATCACGATCCAGAAGGCGGTCATCGCTGCCTATGGTAGCCAGCGCTCTCCACGGCGCGGCCGTAGAGGTCCTCCAGGCGGTCGACGACGATGGGCCAGTCGAAGGTGCGTGCGCGCTCGCGGCCGGCCTCGCCGAGCCGCACGGCCAACCCCGGCTCCGTCAACACCCGGACCAGGCCGGCCGCGAGCGCCTCCGGGTCACGAGGCGGCACCAGGAGCCCCTCGACTCCGTCCGATATGACTTCCCGGTACCCGGGGATGTCGGTCGCGACCACCGGCAGACCGGCGGCCATCGCCTCGACCAGGGCGATCCCGAAGCTCTCCTGTCCCACCGCCGGCGACACGAACACCTCGCACGCCGCGAGGAAGGAAGGGACCCGCTCGTTCGGATGGGCGCCGCGCATGTCCACCCGTGCCCGGGCCGACTCCGTCAGGAGCGCGAGCGCCTCGCGGTCCTTGCCATCCCCCACCACGACCAGCACCGCGTCGGGAACATCCACGAGCACCTTGGTGAACGCGGCCAGGGCGATCGGGAAACCCTTCTGTGAGTCCAGGCGATTGACCCACAAGATCCGCCGCCCTTCCGGCAAGCCTCCTCGAGGCTCCGCCTCCGCGAAGGCGCCGACGTCGACGCCATTCGGGACGATCTCGAGCGCCGCCTCGGGCAACGTCCGGCGGAGGAACGACGCCGCGGCCCGCGAGACGGCGACCCCGATAGCCACTCGTTGCCAGACCCGGCGGAGGATCGGAGCGGCGAGCTCCATCGCGACCGAACGATCGAGATAGGCATGGACCGTCGCCACGACGGGCGCCTTCGCAGCGAGCGTCGCGAACATCGACGCGCTCGGCGAGAGCGGCTCGTGGACGTGGATGATGTCTGGACGCAGCGCATCCAGTGCAGCCCGGGTGCGCCGGTATGACAGCGGGGCGATCGGCGCGACGGTGCCCTGATAGGAGATCCGCACCGGTCTGCCCACCGACCGGACCCACGGCTCCGAGGGTGGGGCGAGGGTGGGCGCGAGGACCGTCGCGTCGTGGCCACGTCCGAGCAAGCGCGCCGCCAGGTTCTTGACGTGCACCTGAACCCCTCCCGCCCCCTCCCAGGCGTACGGGCAGACGAGGACGATCCTCACGGTTCCCAACCGGGCTGGAACAGGTGCCAGTCCGGCGGCGCGGCGGCGATCGCCCGCTCGAACGCGGCGGCGAGCGCGCGCGTGAGGGCGATGATGTCGTCCTTCCGTCGGCCCGTCGGCTCGACCGTCACCGGTGTCAGCACCTCGACCCATCCGTCCCGGGTCGTGTACGTGGGCCCCGAGATCAGCGGCGCGCCCGCGGAGAGCGCGAGGAGCGCCGGTCCGGCAGGCATCCGACGGGTGCGACCGAACATCTCGACCTCGACGCCGCCGCCGGAAAGGTCCCGGTCCGCCACGAGCGCGACGACGCGGTTCTGCTCCAGCTTCTGGGTGAGCTGCCGGCCGACGTGGTCGCTCGCGAGATCGATGATGTCGATCCCGAGCAGGCGTCGATGCTCGACGAAGAGCTCGAACAACCGGTCCGGCTTCAGGTGCTCGGCTACCGCCACCACCGGCGCCACGCGTAGGCCCATCGCCCGGCCGCCCACGTCCCAGTTCCCCGTGTGCGGGAGGGCGATGATGACGCCCTTCCCGTCCGCCAGTCCCTTCTCGACGTGCTCGGCACCCTCGAACCGGAACGACTTCATCACGCGCTCGTCGCTCCAGCCCAAGACGTTGAACGTGTCGAACCAGTACCGCGCGTAGAGGGCGAACGCTTCCCGCGTGGACGCCTGGACCAAGGGATCGTCCACCGGCCGACCCAGCACCTGCGCTTGGTTCGCGGCGACGGTGCCGCGCACGCCGTGGGCGACGCGAAACAAGAGCCGGCCCACCGCCTGGTAGAAGGATCGCCCGCTCTTCGTCGGCAGGATGGGGCCGAGCCAGCTCAGGAACCGGTAGGCGAGGTAGGTCACGGTCTCGGCGGCCCGCCGTCGGTTCATGTCGCCCGCTCCTCTTGCGCGACCTGTCCGGCTCGCACGACCGCGGCCAGGCCCGACATCACGGCGACGGTCCACACCGCCCACGTCCATCCGAAGAACAGGAAGGCGACGACCAGGAGGTATCGCGCCCCGCGCGTCACGTGCCGCTCCTCGACCGAGTACCCGAGCGCCGCACCTCGAGCCCTGATGTAGCCCGCGACGAACGAGAGACTCACCGCGGCGAGCGCGGCGACCGCCACCGACGAGCTCCCGTCTCGCGCGACCCACGCGATCCCGGAGAGCACGGCGGCATCCCATGCCCTGTCGAGCAGATCGTCGAGCATCCGGTCGGTGGGGCCGCCGGCACCGTGGTTGGCCCGATGGCCCCCCAGCAGGAGCAGCGCCCCGGAGGCGCCGGCGGCCCACGCGGCAGGACGAGCATCCCGCGCGACCACGAGCCATCCCGCCCCGGCCGCGAGCG
>JBKKAE010000289.1:0-2505 GCA_046714835.1 Actinomycetota bacterium
CGCCCAGCGCGATCGCGGTCGCGATCAGGGAGAGAGCGAGCGTTGAGAGCCCCTCGCCGTGGGGGACCGGTCCGGTTGCGGGCTCAAGGAACCTCGCGAGGGTGCCCTCTGCGGAGGTCGACAGGAGAAGGCCGGCGAGAACCGCGCCCGCCGCGAGCAGAACCAGCGGCACGGTCATCGCGGGAGGCGACTCGTGGGCGTGTTTCGCTTCCTCGCTCCGTGGCGCTCCGAAGAACGCCAGGAACACGAGCCGGCCGATGTAGAGCGCGGACAGCAATGCCCCGAGCGTCCCGAGGAGGTAGATCCACGTGCGCCCCGTGTGGTTCGCGATCTCGAGGATCTGGTCCTTCGCGAAGAAGCCCGCGAGCGGGAACACGCCGGCGAGGGCGAGCGCGCCGATCACGAACGTCCATCCCGTGATCGGCATCCGTCGGATGAGCCCGCCCATGCGCTGAAGATCGGACTCCTCGTGCATGCCGTGCATCACCGAGCCGGCGCCGAGGAACATCAGGGCCTTGTAGAAGGCGTGCGCGACGAGCAGGAACATCGCGCCCGTGTAGAACCGCATGCCCGCCGCCATGAACATGAACCCGAGCTGGCTGATCGTGGAGTACGCGAGGACCCGTTTGATGTCGTCCTGGGCCAGGGCGCACGTCGCCGCGAACAGAGCGGTGACGAGCCCGACGATCAGGACGACGGTGAGCGCGACTCCGGAAGCCTCGAACAGCGGGGCGCTCCGCACGACGAGATAGACGCCGGCCGTCACCATCGTCGCGGCATGGATCAGGGCGGAGACGGGTGTCGGGCCCGCCATCGCGTCAGGTAGCCACACATGCAGAGGCACCTGGGCAGATTTCCCGATCGCTCCGGCGAAGAGGAGGAGAGAGATCGCGGTGGCCGTTCCCTTCGCGATCGTGTCGCCCGATGCGCCGAGCACGGCGTCGAAGTCGAGCGTCCCGAATGTGGACACGATCAGCGCGAGGCCGATCAGCATCGCGGTGTCGCCGATCCGGGTCGTGACGAACGCCTTCTTCGCGGCGGTCGCGTTCTCGGGCTTCTCGAACCAGAAGCCGATCAGAAGGTAGGAGCAGAGCCCGACTCCCTCCCAGCCGACGTAGAGAAGGAGATAGTTGTCGGCGAGGACGAGCAGGAGCATGAAGAAGACGAACAGGTTCAGATAGGCGAAGAAGCGCCCGTAACGAGGGTCGCCCTGCATATACCCGATCGCGTAGACGTGGATCAGCAAGCCGATCCCCGTGACGACCAGGATCATCGTCGCCGAGAGCACGTCCAGCCGGAGGTCGGCGCCCACGGAGAAGTTGCCGACCGCGATCCAGTCGAACACGTGGTTGATGGCGACGCGGTGTTCGGACGAGTTCCGGGTCAGATCGAAAACGAGAAGCAGGGAGAACAGGAAGGAGAGGCCGACGGCCACGCTCGCGAGGATGCCACTGAACCTGCCGACGCGTCTCCCGGCGAAGAGATTGATGGACGCAGCCGCCAACGGAACCGCCGGGATCAGCCACATGAGGTCGAACCGGGCAGTCCACAGGATCGTGTCGCTCGCCATCACCCGGCGAGCCCTCTGGCCTGGTCGACGTCGACGGTCCCCCGCCGGCGGTACACCGCAACGATGATCGCGAGGCCCACGACCACCTCGGCCGCCGCCACCACCATCGAGAAGAACGCCAGCACCTGACCGTCCAACGCAACGTGCATCCTCGAGAACGCGACCAGCGCGAGGTTCACCGCGTTCAGCTGGAGCTCCACCGACATGAAGATCAACAGCGCGTTCTTCCGCAGCAGCACGCCGAGCGTTCCCAGCGTGAACAACACGCCGGAGAGCACGACGAAGTACGCTATCGGCGTCCTCACGGCCCCATCTCGCGCATCGCCTCGAGCTCCGCCTGGGTCACGGCCCGGGCCTTCCGCTGTCCCAGCACCATGGCCGCGACCGCGGCCACGATCAGGAGGATCGACGTGGCCTCGAAAGGGAAGAAGTAGTCGCGGAACAAGACTTTCGCGATCGCCTGCGTGTTGCCCGGGTCGTTCACGGCGTCGAACCCCGCCGGCGCCTTCGTAGCGAAGCCGATCCCCGCGCGAACCGCGAGCACGATCTCGATCACGAACCCGGCCCCGAGCGCCAACGCCAACGGTCGCTGAGCCAGCAGGCGCTCGCGCAGATCGTCGCCGCGATCCACCCCGAGGAGCATGATCACGAACAGGAACAGCACCATGATCGCGCCGGCGTAGACGATGATCTGCACGGCGAACAGGAACGGCGCGTCGAGGATCAGATAGAAGACCGCGAGGCAGAAGAAGTTCACAACCAGGAACAGCGCGGCGTGCACGGCGTTCCGCATCAGCAGCATCCCGATCGCCGACGCGACCGAGATCGGCGCGAAGACCCAGAACACGACGTTGTCGAGCGGCACCCTTACAACCCCTCCTTCGCCCCCGGGGTGGTGCCGAGCTCCGGAGGCGGTTCCTGAAGCTGCTCCTTCG
>JBKKAE010000290.1:0-3496 GCA_046714835.1 Actinomycetota bacterium
CCGGTGGGAGAACTCGATCAGCGAATGGACCGTTCCCGAGGGGAACAGGTGACCGGGCTCGCAGGCGGGCCAGGTGGAGCATCCGAGGCCGGAGCCCGTCCCGCGTACCAGGCCACCGATCGCGAACAGGACGATCGTGGCGATCGCGGTGGCGAGCGCGAGGGAACGGAACCGAGAACGGGTGACCAGCATCGCGACCTCGGATGATAGCCCCGCCTCCGCGGGCGCCGGCCCTTGCGATACTGCCGCCCGTGACGAGCGATCTCCGAGAGCGCGTCGACGCCGCCCTGGCGGCGTTCCTCGACGCGCGCCGCGAACGCGTCGAGCGACTCGACCGTGGAGCCCTGTCCCTGGTGGACGAGGTGCGGCGTCTCGTCGATGCCGGCGGGAAGCGGATCCGCCCCGCGTTCTGCTACTGGGGCTTCCGGGCCGCCGGTGGCGAAGACGAAGGGGAGACGGGCGAGGCGATCGTCCAGGCCGCGGCGGCGCTCGAGCTCCTCCACACGATGGCCCTCGTCCACGACGACCTGATCGACGGGGCGAAGGAACGACGGGGGGTCCCGTCGACGGCCACGTGGTTCTCGGAGCGGGCGGCCGAGCTGGGGGCGCCCGGTGACCCGCGTGACTTCGGCGCCTCGATGGCGATCCTGGTCGGAGACGTGAGCGCCGTATGGGCCGACGGGCTGTTGCTGGCGTCGGGGTTCTCACCCGCCGCGCTCGTCCCGGCGCTCGTCGTGTATCACGACATGCGCGAGGAGATGGCGGTCGGGCAGTCCCTGGACGTGGGTGGCGCGACCGGCGACCCGCAGGTCGCCCGCCGCGCCGCCGCGCTGAAGGGCGGGACCTACACCGTCGAGGGGCCGCTGCGGATCGGGGCGGCGCTGGCGGGGGGTTCACCGGCGGTAGGGGAGTCCCTGTCGCGGTTCGGTCGGCCGCTCGGTGAGGCTTTCCAGCTCCGGGACGACCTCGAGGACGGCGAAGCGACGGCCGGCGTGACGGCCGGGACGGTGAACGCGCTCGTCGCCGAGGCGAAGGGAGCGCTCGACCCGGCGGTTCTCACCACCGAGTCGATCCGGGCGCTGGGCCGGCTCGCGGACATGGTGGCGATGTGACCGAGGACCTCGAGATGCTCCGGCGTCTCTTCCGCGACCATCCGGCGTGCCGCGTGGCGACGGTCCTGCCCCATGGGGGGCCGCACATCGCGACCCGCTGGTTCGTCTGGCAGCCGGACGCCCTCTACGTCACGACGCGCGTGGGGGACACCACGTGGGAAGCCCTCGAGCACGACGCACGGATCTCGCTCGTGATCGACCGCGGCCGCGAGTGGACCGACCTCTCGGGCGTCAGGATCGAGGGGGTGGTCGAGCTCCTGCCCGCCGAGCACCCGGACCTCCGCGGGCCGATGTCCGCCTGGCACGAGAAATACCGAACCCTGTTCGCCGGCGACGGCTTCGAGCGCTTCACGACCGCGATCCCGCAGCTCGGATTCCTCCGCGTGGTCCCCGCCGTCGTCGACGCCTGGGACCACGGCTAGTCCTCCCGCCCTCTTGACCCTCGATGTTGGAGTGATGTATATATACATCGTGCGCAGGACACAGATCTACCTGAGCGATGAAGAGGATCGCGAGCTCGACCGGTTGTCGAAGGAAACCGGCCGCTCGAAGTCGCAATTGATCCGCACCGCGGTCGACGATGTGTACCTTCGAGCCGGGACCGACAGTAGGGAGATGCTCGCCGTCATCGACGGTGCCGCCGGTTCTTGGAAGAGGAGGAGGGAGACCGGCCGCGCATACGTAGACCGCCTGCGGCGTGGCCGGTTGGCCGAACTGCACGGGCAGCGCGGGTCGTGAAGCTCCTCCTCGACACCACCGTTTTCATCGACGTGCTGCGCGGTCTCGAGACCGCCGTCACATTCCTCCGTGAGGCAGTCGAGCACGATCATGAGCTCTGGAGCGTCTCCGTCGTGAGGACCGAGGTGCTGGCTGGCATGCGAAAGGGAGAAGAAGTACCCACCATGGCCCTCCTCGGTGGTGTTCGGTGGCTGGATGTGACGGTCGAGCTTGCAGATGATGCAGGCGAACTGGCACGGAGATACCTTCGGTCGCATCGGGGCGTCGACACCGTCGACTATCTGTTGGGTGCGGGTGCCGTCGCGATCGGGGCCCGGCTGTGCACGAGCAACGTCCGCCACTTCCCCATGCTGGACGGCCTTCAACCGGCGTACTGATGGTCCATGCCGAGGTGCCTGAGGAGCGACTGCGAGATCTGCCCGCCCTGCTGGCGCGAGAGCTTGGAGAGAACCTACCGGTCGATCCCCAGGTAGCGGTCGACACGGCTCGAGCGATCGTCACCAGGGCCGCTGCTGCCGCCGAGCACCGAGCCGACCTTGTTCCCTCCGACGCGGGGATGCCGGGGAAGGACCGAATCGCATTCCTGCGCGCGGCAGCAAAGGATGCGATCGTCTGCGCGAGGCGACCGGACCTCTCCCAGAGGGGCAAGGCTGGTGGCGCGGCGGCGGCTCCGAGGCCCTGACCCAGCTGATCAGCGGAGATGCGCAGAGCGCCTTCATCCACCTCGCTGAACACCTCGCTGGCCCGTATGACGTTCCCGTCGACTGCAACTGGCCGGGTTCGAGACTCGCGAGAAGTGCCCCGCAGGTGGCTATCGGCTCCACCTTCCTCGCCGGGGGATGGGAGGGGAACCGAGCGGTCGTCGAGATCGTGGAATTGAGCGGTGAACGCTTGGGCATCCTCGACCACACCACGTGGGTCAACCCAACCAACCGATATCTGCATGAAGCCTCGACTGCTGTGGCGAGGGTCCTCGGGCGCTAGGACGAGCCGGGCCGGCCGCAGGGGGAAGCTCGGCCCCGCGGCGAGATTGACGTCGAAGCGGCGCCTGGATGGACGGTGTTAGGCTGCTTGTGAAAGGTTTCACGAGCGCCCGACGGGGCTCCTGAGGGGAGGCGCGCGTGCCCGAGCGGATCGAGACCGACGTCCTTGTCGTGGGCGCCGGCCCAGGTGGTGCGGCTGCCGCTTACCACCTCGCCCGTCACGGCATCGACGTCACCGCCGTCGACAAAGCGTCGTTCCCGCGCGAGAAGGTCTGCGGTGACGGACTCACCCCACGGAGCGTCGGCGCGGTGGAACGCATGGGTGTCGACACCAGCGATCCCGGGTTCGAGCGCGTGATCGGTCTCCGCGTGCATTCGAAGGACGTCACGATCGACCTCCCGTGGCCCGAGCTCGAGACATGGCCCAACTACGGACTCGTGATGCCGCGACTCGGGTTCGATCACATCCTGTTGGAGCGAGCGAAGAAGGCCGGCGCCCGCGTGATGGAAGCGACCGATGCCCGCCGGCCGCTGATGCGGGACGGGTGGGTCGTCGGCGCGGAGACGACGCCCACCGACGACGCCGACAGCGAGCCCACCGAGATCCATGCCCGGTTCACGATCGCGGCGGACGGCGCCGCGAGCCGCTTCGCGGCTCCCGCC
>JBKKAE010000291.1:0-3677 GCA_046714835.1 Actinomycetota bacterium
TGAACGTCCCCTTCGCGATCGCCGACGCCACCGCCCTCACGGAGGCTGGCTACGTCGGCGAGGACGTCGAGAACATCCTGTTGAAGCTGATCCAGGCGGCCGACTACGACGTGAAGAAGGCCGAGACTGGGATCATCTACATAGACGAGATCGACAAGATCGCGCGCAAGTCGGAGAACCCCTCGATCACACGTGATGTCTCCGGCGAAGGCGTCCAGCAAGCCTTGTTGAAGATCCTCGAGGGGACGACCGCATCAGTGCCCCCGCAGGGCGGTCGGAAGCACCCGCACCAGGAGTTCATCCAGATCGACACCACCAACGTCTTGTTCATCTGCGGTGGGGCGTTCGCCGGCCTCGACTCGATCATCGAGAGCCGCATCGGCAGGAAGGGCGTGGGATTCGGCGCCGAGGTGATGAGCCATCAGGACAAGGACCTCGGCGCGATCTTCGCTCAGGTCCTGCCGGAGGATCTGCTGAAGTACGGCCTCATCCCCGAGTTCGTCGGCCGGCTGCCGGTGCTCACCAGCGTCAACAGCCTCGACGAGTCGGCCCTCGTGGACATCCTCACCCAACCGAAGAACGCGCTCGTGAAGCAGTACATGAAGTTCTTCGAGTTCGACGGCGTGGAGCTCGAGTTCACCGACGAAGCGATGAAGGCGATCTCCGAGCAGGCGATCAAGCGGGGGACCGGCGCCCGCGGACTCAGGGCCATCATGGAAGAGGTCCTGCTGAACGTGATGTACGAGCTGCCCTCCCGCCAGGACGTCACGAAGTGCCTCGTCGACCGCGATGTGGTGCTGACCGGCGTGAACCCCACGCTCGTCCCGCGGGCGAAGCAGGCGTCATCCAAGAAGCGCAGCGGCGGCGAGCGCCAGGAGAAGACGGCCTAGCGGGTTCCCGTCAAGGCGCGCGCAGCCGCCAGGCCCTGCGCGTCACCGATCGTGTCGAAGGTGGCCGCCGCTCGCCCCGCCCAGTCCTTCCTCTCCTCGCTCTCGGCCGCGCTCGATGAGACGCGCGCGAGATCGAGCTCGGTGAGTGCTCGCTCCCAGGGAGCCTCGATCGCTTGGAAACCGGTGACCGCGTCTTCGAGACTGCGCCGAGCTCCGTCGAGATCGCCGCCCGCGAGCGACGCCCGGCCCTCGAGCCGGTCGGCGGACGCCGCCACCGACGGGGCGTCCGCCGCCTCCGCATGATTGCGCATCTCGATGACGAGGTCGGTCGCTCCGTCCCATCCCTCCGTCGCCGCCAGTCGTTCCGCCTCCGCTTCCAAGGCACCACCCGCGTGGACCGCCCAGTTGTGCGGGCGGCCGAGGCCCTTCGCCTGCGTGAGATCGCCCCTGATGACCAGGAACAGCAGGAGGCTCGGATAGAGGCGGCCGGAGCTCCCGGTCACCATCCGAAGGATCGCCGCGGCGAGGCCGTCGCTCGGGACACGCTCGCCCCGTCGCTCGTGGATCACACCGGCGACCGCGAACGCGTGCGTGGCGAAGTACGGCGGATCGTCCTCGCGGTGCTCGAGTAGCCGGCGGATCGAGGCGAACCCATCGATCGCCTCGTCCCATCTGCCCAGCCGATACAGGGATGCGATGCGCCACGCGTTGATGTGGAGCTCGGAGCTCGGCTCTCGGCCACTGATGGCCTCGATGCCCTCGTCGGCGATCTCAAGAGCCCGCAGGTAGCGCCCCGTCTCGTGGTGCGTCCACGCACCCATCGCGTAGAAGTCGCCCACCTCGAGGAGGTCGGTCACTTGATGGATGATGGTGGATCGTCGCTCCCAGATCGGGAGGGCCCGGCCGTACCAGCCCCGCGCGATCCACGGTCCGATCGCTTGGTCGTAGGCCGCCGAGGCTCGATTCGGAAGACCCATCCGCAGCGCCATCTCCGCTCCTTGCAGGCCGGCCGCTTCGAGCTCCTCGAGATCGGACTCGGTATAGCCCTCAGGTGAGAATGCGAAGGGCCAGCCCGCTCTGATCCCGAGGAGCCGGATCCGCTCCTCCGTGTCGCCGGGGGGCAGATGGGCGAACCCGAGATCCCACAGCTCGCGAACGGTCTCTTCAGCGGGCATCTCGCCTCGCAAGGATCCCGGCCATCGGACCGCGACGTCGCAGCCGAGCGCCGCGAGACGCGCCACGCGAGTCCCATCGGGGGGTTCGACGCGCGCCCGAGTGAACGCTGCCTCGCGGAAGTACCGCCAGGCGAGGTCGCCCGAATAGGCGGTGAAGAACGCCAGGGCAAGCATCTCGAGCGCGTCCGTGCGCTCGAGATCGCCGGACGCAAGATCGAGCGCCTCCTCGGCGAGGCGCTGCGCCTTACGGACCACCAGCCGCCGACGAGCCTCGTCGGAGGCCTGGAGCAACCATCTGAAGGCGGCGGCCCGGAGATCCTCCGACGGCCCGCCGGCCGTGTCTCGCGAGAGGGCGACGGCGGTCGAGAGGTGATAGGCGAGCAGCTCGGACATCTCGCCCGCGCGGTCGCCCGCAGTCTCCTCGATCCATCCGGCGACCGCCGCGTGCGCGTCCGTGCGGTCTCGACGGGGAAGGGACTCGTACGCGACGTCGCGGATCAGCACGTGCTTGAAGATCAGCTCCTGCTGTCCCGCGAGAGACGAGGTCAGCCGCGAGAGGACCAGCTCTCGTTCCTCGAGGACCCGGAGCGACGCGTCGACAGCTTCATCCGGCAGGTGCGCGAGCAACGCGACCGGGCCGGGCCAGAACACGCGGCCGACCACCGCGGCCGCTTGGAGGGCCCGCTTGTCCTGTCCATCGAGGAGATCGAAACGCGCCGCCAAGACCGCCTGCACCGTGTCGGGGATCACCACGTGCTCGATCTCACCGAGGGCGCGCCATCGATCGCCCTCGCGAACGAGATGCCCCTCATCGATCAGTTGGCGGACGATCTCCTCCAGGAAGAATGGGTTCCCTTCGGCTCGTTCGAGGATCCTGGCATGCACCGACGGCGGGAGATCATCGATCGTGAGCAGCTCGTGGACGAGCCTGTCGGCCTGCTCCGGGGTCAGCGGATCGAGGGCGATCGTGGAATGGTTGCGCCGTCCGCCCCCCCACGCCGGGCGGGTCGCGGCCAGGTCTGGCCTCGAGGGACAGACGAAGAGCACCGGTCCCACGACACGCTCGGACAGCTCGTCGAGGAGGTCCAGGAGCGCGGGATCCGCCCAGTGGATGTCTTCGACGATCACCACGAGCGGCGCTTCGGAGGCGAGCGCGGAGAAGAACGACCGCCAGCCTGTGTGTACCTCCTGTCGCACCTCGCGAGGTTCCATCGATCCGAAGTCGAACTCGGGGTCGGCGACGTTCACCGTGAAGGCGAGGGCGGCGGTCGTCCGACCGGGGTCGGCGGTCACGTCCTCGGTGAGGAGCTCCCGGCCGGCCTTGCGGATCTTCTCGAGCGCGAGCTCCGGTGGGTCGGAGTCCAAGACCCCCGCGTAGCCCTTGAGGATCTCGGCGAGCGGCCAATACGTGATCCCTTCGCCGTACGGGAGGCAGCGGCCCCGGACAACCGTGGCACCATCTCGCTCCACCTGCAGCAGGAACTCCGAGGTGAGACGGCTTTTCCCCACGCCGGCGTCGCCGTAGATCGTCACGAGGTTGGGCCGGCCCTCGGTCGCGGATCGGCGGAACATCGACAGGAGCAGCGAGAGCTCCTCGTCGCGGCCGACCATC
>JBKKAE010000292.1:0-13555 GCA_046714835.1 Actinomycetota bacterium
CGTTTTCGTTGGTTTTCTGGGGTTTTCGGGGCTATAACTGAGCGGGAGCCGGTCGGGCGGGTTGCGCGGGGGGCCCGGGCTTCGCGTGCCTTGACGCTCAGTGGCGGAAGGGTGTCGCCAGGATGGCGACGAAGCCACTGTAGGCCTTGCGGGCGACCGCGCGCCGGTCGTGCCGCTGGGCCGTCCGGGTGGCCCGGGACCGACGGAAAGCATCGGCCTCGCGCACGCGATCGCGGATCTGCTCCCTCGCCATGTCTCCGGTGATCATCTTCCGCCCCCTTCGTCGGTAACGGGTCTGACGGTAGGCGCGCGCGCTATCCCGGGCGGTGCCCGTGAGCACGAACGGTCGGTGACCTTGGGCACGTCACCGACGTGTCGCACGTCACGTCGGGAGCCATGATGGTCGGCGTGACCACGGTGGCCGTGATCGGGCTGGGGGCGATGGGCGGGCGATCCGCGCGTCGGTTCCTCGATGCCGGGCACGACGTGATCGTGTGGAACCGGACCCCCGGGAAGGTCGAGGAACTCGTGAAGCTGGGGGCGGCGTCGGCGGAGAACCCCGCGGACGCCGCTCGCCGAGCGGAGGTGGTCATCACGGTCGTGTCGGATCCCGAGGCGCTCCGTGCCGTGACCGATGGTCCCGACGGCATCGCCGCGGGCGCC
Organism: Actinomycetota bacterium; assembly: GCA_046714835.1. Taxonomy (GTDB): domain Bacteria; phylum Actinomycetota; class UBA4738; order UBA4738; family HRBIN12; genus JAJNBA01. The sequence goes on from JBKKAE010000292.1 coordinate 664, forward strand.
GATGCCTCGACCACGGTGGTCGAGATGTCCACGGTCGGGCCGCTCGCCATCCGATGGCTCTCGTCGGCGCTGCCACCCGAGGCCGGGCTGCTCGACGCCCCCGTTCTCGGGAGCCTGTCGGAGGCCGAGGAGGGGACGCTCCTCGTCTTCGCCGGCGGCCCGCACCGTCTCGTCAAACGATGGGTCCCGCTGCTCGCCGAACTGGGATCCGTTCTCGTCGCCGGGCCGCTCGGTTCCGGAGCGGCAGCGAAGCTGGTGGCGAACGCAACCCTCGTCGGCTCCCTCACGCTCCTCGGAGAGACGATCGCGCTCGCGGACCGCATGGGCCTCGGCCGTGAGGTCACGATGGACATCCTGGGCTCGACGCCGCTCTCACAGGTGGCCAAGCGACGTCGCGAGCAGCTCGAGACGGGTGAAAGCCCGCTCCGGTTCCGGCTCGCCCTCGCCCGGAAGGACGCAGAGCTCATCCAGGAGACCGCGGCGGCGGCCCACGTGGACGCTCGCGTCCTCGCGGCGGCGGCGTCGTGGTTCGCCGAGGCCGAGGAAGCGGGCCTCGGCGACCAGGACTACTCGACGGTCCTGTCTCGGATCATCGGGAAGCGATGAGCCGCCGGGGGCCGGTGTTATCCTCGCTCCCCGGACCCATCAGGGCCCACGGTCCCATCGTCTAGAGGCCTAGGACATCACCCTCTCAAGGTGAAGACACGGGTTCAAATCCCGTTGGGACTACCAGGCGTGACGATGCCCTCCGGCACAACGCTAGGATGCAGCGGAGATCGAGCGTCGATGCGGACCGCACGAGGGCCGAAGCGATGAACCGGAGCAGTGGCTTCCAGGACATCGAGAAGGTCAAGGCGGAGATCGCCGACGTCAACTGGTACCACCGGATCGATCTCGGGGATGGGATCGTCACCCCCCGGCGTCGACGACACGCCGAACCGGATGGCCCCGCTCGAGCTGCCTTCGGACCTCTCCGGGAGGAGCGTGCTGGACATCGGGGCCTGGGACGGAGTCTTCACGTTCGAAGCCGAGAGGCGGGGCGCCAGCCGTGTCCTCGCCACCGACTCCTACTGCTGGAGTGGCGCGGGCTGGGGAACGAAGGAGGGCTTCCTCACGGCGAGTCGGATCCTTGGTTCGCGGGCCGACGACCTCGAGATCGACGTGATGGACCTCTCGCCCGACAGGGTGGGGACGTTCGATCTCGTGCTGTTCGTCGGTGTGCTCTACCACCTCCGACATCCGTTGCTCGCACTCGAGCGCGTCGCGAGCGTGACGGGCGATCAGGCTGATCTTCGATTCGCACACGGCGAAGGTCGATGACCCCGACCCGGTCATGCTCTTCTACCCGGGAACCGAGCTGAACAACGACCCCACGAACTGGTGGGGGGCGAACCCACCGGCCGTGGAGGCGATGCTCCGCGACGTCGGCTTCCAGCGGATCGAGCGCAAGCATCCGGAGTTGATCGAGGAAGGTCGCCTGATCATCCACGCCTGGAAGTAGCGAGCGGCTCCCCACCTCGGTGCGGGTCTTCGGGTCCCTAGCCCTGCGGGCGCCGGATCCGTGTTCGCAGGATGTCGCGCAGGCTCACGATCCCGATGAGTGTTTTCCCCTCCACGACCGGCAGGTGCCGGAAGCCACGGCTCATCATGATCTCGGTGGCTTCGTCCGCATCCATGTCCGCATCCGCGGTCACCGGGTCGTTGGTCATCCATTCCGAGACCGGCGAGGAGGTCAGGTCGGATCCCGACGCCGCCGCGCGAAGCACGTCGCGTTCGGTGAAGATCCCGCTCAACCACGAACCGTCCATCACGATGGCCGATCCGAACCGCCCCTTCAGCATGCTGGCGGCCACCTGCGCAACCGGGGTGTCACTCGTGGTCGTGAACACTTGGCCGGTCATGATCTCCTTCAGGACGGTCACGCGTGGCCCTCGATCCCTTTCAGCCGCCTTCGCCACCGACTTCGTGGAAATCGGACCGGTCCTCCGGTATCGCGGCGTCTGCGAGGTTCTCGTTGAGACGGCGCCAGAGGGCGCCTGCCCAGGCGCTCGCGTGCGGCCAGCTTTGCCAGAAGACCTGCAGCGTGGGCTCGTCGAACGAAGCCGCGGCCTCATCGGGGGTCGCCGATCCGGCGACGCGCTCGAACTCCTCGATCGCTTTCAACAACCGATCGGAGGCGTCGTCCATCGGATCCCTGGTCATCGCGGGCGAGTCTAGCCCCTCGCGCGAGGGTGCTCACCAACAGGTCGAGGGGAAGAGACGCGAGGGTCAGTCGCCGGCCATGCTCCGTTCCCGAGCGAGCTCCTGCAGCCCGGCGATGCTTTCCGCATCCGTGCTGGTGTCTCTGCGGAGCACGCGCAGCGCCCCCCGCCGGGATCCCGCACTCCCCGAACCCGTCGGCGATCGAAACAGGGTCCTCACCTGGCCGAGGTGCACTACCTCGTCATCCCCGCGACGTTCGATCTGCAGGGACCCGATCGCCGACCATTCCCTGATCGTTCGCACCTCGATGTTCATCAGTTCCGCCGCGACCTCGATCGTGACCGATCCGTCTTCACCAACCATCCGAGCTCCTCCGTCCATGGGAGTCGTGCTCCGAGGGTAGGACCCTCGGCCGACGCGCACATCTGGCTTCCGTCGGCTATTGAAGATGAACGTGTCTGAAGGCCGGATGGCCCACACGGGCTAGTCCGGAGCATCCGAGAGACGCCGTCGGACGAGATCAGCGGCGCTGGTGGCTCACCATTCGTCGTGTCGCCGCCCGACGCGAGCACGCGTATGGCACTCGCATTCGTCGTCGGAGCAGTGCTTGTCGTGGTGGCGGCCGGGCTCCCAGACGAGGTCGTGGTCGTCCTCGGCGACGAGATATCCGCACCCACACCAGCCGCAGACGTCCTTCAGGACCATGTGCCAGGATCCCTCGGCGTCCTGGCGCTCGGGCAGGTTCAGGACCTTGGACACGGGCGCCTCCTGGAACCCAATCCTAGACCTGGTGCCTCGTCGAGGGAAGCCGCCTCGCAGATCAGCAGCCGATGTCGATCCATTCCGGTGCCGGCCCGATGGGCACCCCGGCGGCCCGCGAGCGATCGCGCAACCATCCTCGATAGGTCCTCATCGCGGGTCGCGCCATGTCGGTGTGCGACCTGCACTTCCAGGCGGCGTATCGCTCGTACCTCAGTGGACTCTGGAGGCTTTCGCCGTGCCCGATCACGTTCCGATTCTGGATCTGGAACTTCACGACGAGCCAGAGTGTGAGCTTCAAGGACGCGTTCATCTGGCGCGCATTCCCGATGACCTCGGCGTCGGAGCGACCGACATGCTCGATACCGATCGAGAGCTGGTTCATCCCGATCACGTGTCGGCACCGGATCCAGAGCGGCACGAGCTGGAAGATCGTTCCGTCGGTGTGGACGATGAAGTGCGTGCACGTGCCCGGGTACTCGTCCAGGTGGGGTGAGTTCGCGGCGAACGTGTTCCACGCACCCTGCCACGTGGTGCCGGTCGTGTAGTGCTGGACCACGGCGACGGGACCTCGCAGCCGCCACTTCCACTGGCCGTAGTGACGATTCGAGTACGCGGCCATCTGGCTACGGCGGCGCTCGCCGTACGGGATCGGCTTCCACAGGATCCGAGGCCGAAGAGAAGCGAGATCGGGTGTAAGCAGCGCGGTTGACGCGGCGCCGATCGTCGGGGCGCCGTGGGTCGCGGCGCCGTGGGTCGAGGCAGCTTGGAGGGGTTGCGCCATGAATTGAGAGGGTGTGACGACGAGGGCGAACACGAGCAGGAGCGCTGCGACCGTCACGCGGCGGCTGCGCGAAGCCGAGTCACCGTCCGCTCCTTGCCCAGCAGGGCGAGCGACTCCGGCAGTGGCGGCGACACGTTCGACCCCGTCACGGCGGCGCGGATCGGCTGCCAGCCCTTCGTTCGGCTCAGCCCCGCTTCCGACGCCAGCCGGTCCAGGACCGCCTGGATGTGCTCCGTATCCCATGTCTCAAGTGCATCGAGCGCATCGGCCGTCTCCTTGAGATAACCCCCGGGAGCCTTCGCGATCAGCTCCGCGGCCTTCTCGTTCGGCACGACGTCGTCGGTGAACAGGAAGCGGAGCAGCGCGGGCGCCTCGGTGAGGGTCTTCATGCGCTCCCGGATGATCGGGATGGCCCGGCGGAGCAGCTCGGGGTCCACGGACAGACCCTCCGACGTGAGGAACGGGACGCATCGAGCCGCCAGCTCGTCCTCGTCGAGCGACTGGATGTAGTGGTTGTTCATCCACTCGAGCTTCTGCGTGTCGAACACCGCCGGGTTGTGCGAGACGTGCGACAGGTCGAAGGACTCGATCAGCTCGTCGCGCGACAGGAACGTCGTGTGGTCGTCCTTCGCCCATCCGAGGAGGGCGAGGTAGTTCACGAGCGCCTCCCGGAGGAATCCCTGTTCGCGGAACGCAGCGACGCTGGTCGCACCGTGGCGCTTCGACAGCGGCTTGGAGTCCGGGCCGAGTACCTGCGGCAGGTGCGCGTAGGCGGGCGGCGTCCCCCCGAGCGCCTCGATCACCGCGGCGTTACGAGGGGCGCTCGCGAGAAGATCGTCGCCCCGGACCACGTGGGTGACCTCCATCAGCATGTCGTCGACCGCGACCGCCAGCAGGAACACCGGCGTGCCGTCGGAACGCACGATCACGAAGTCGCCGAGGTCGCGGGACGCCCAACGGACCTCGCCCTTCACCAGATCCTCGATCACCCACTCCCGTTCGGGCATGTGGAACCGGATCGCGAACGACCGGCCCTCGGCCTCGAACGCCGCGCGCTCCTCGGCGGAAAGGTTCCGGCAGCGGCCGTCGTAGCCCGGCGGCTCGCCCCTTGCGAGCGCAGCCTTCCGGCGCTCGTCGAGCTCCTCCGGTGTGCAGAAGCATCGGTAGGCATGGCCTGACTCGAGGAGCCGATCGGACATCTGCCGGTAGATGTCCAGCCGCTCGGATTGCCGATACGGCCCATGCGGCCCGCCGACGTCGGGCCCCTCGTCCCAATCGAGGCCGAGCCAGCGAAGATCCTCGAGCACGCTCTGGTAGGCCTCTTCGGTGACGCGGCTCGCGTCCGTGTCCTCGACCCGGAGGGTGAAGACACCATCGTGATGACGCGCGTAGAGCCACGAGAACAGCGCGCTCCTCGCGTTCCCCACGTGGATGGACCCCGAGGGGGCGGGTGCGAACCGGCATCGGACGGTCATCCGCGCACCTCGTTCCGCAACACGCCGACGCCCTCGACCTCGACCTCGACGACGTCTCCCTCGGCGAGCTTGCCCACACCCTCCGGTGTGCCCGTCAGCAGCACGTCGCCGGGGAGCAGCGTCATGAAGGCCGTGACGTATTCGATGAGCGTCGCGACGCCGAAGACCATCTCGGACGTCGATGCCTGCTGGCGGATCTCGCCGTTCAGCCGGGTCCGAACGATCGCGTCGTTCGGATCCAGGTCGGTCTCGATCCACGGGCCGAGGGGCGCCGAGCCGTCGAAACCCTTGGCGCGCGCCCACTGGTCGTCGGTCTTCTGCAGATCCCGGAGCGTGACGTCGTTGCCGCAGGTGTAGCCGAGGATGAACTTGAAGGCGTCCTCCGCGCGGACAGCGCGGGCGAGCCGCCCGATCACGACCGCCAGCTCGCCCTCGTAGTCGATCCGCCGGCTGATCGGGAGCAGCCGGATCGGATCGCCGGGACCGATCACCGCCGTCGACGGCTTGAGGAACAGCAGCGGCTCCTCGGGCACCGTGAGGCCCCATTCCTCGGCGTGCGCGACGTAGTTCCTCCCCACGCAGACCAGCTTGGACGGGAGCACCGGCGCGAGCAGGAGAACGTCGCCGAGCGCGACGGTCTCGCTCGTCGGGAGTGGATCCTCGAAGAACGTGCCGCGAAGGATCTTGATGTCGTCGGAACCCCGTTCGATCGCACCGGTCGCGATGCGATCGCCGTGACGGAATCGGACGAGGCGCATCTAGCCGAGCCTGGTGCCGCCGTCGAAGGTCGCTCCGACCTGACGCCAGTAGCCGGCGATCGTCTCGCGGGGCTCGAGGGCTGCGAGTTCCTCCCGCGGCGCTTCGAAGAGCCGGATCTCAACGTCGCCGGTGTAGACCGGGCCGAGGTCCACGTCGCGCGAGCTCATCGTGACAAGCTCCGCCATCGAGTCCCCACCGTCCTTCTCGATCGAGGGCATCCAGCGGGAGTGCAGCATCGGCAGAGCGTTCACGAAGCCGCCCGTCTCCGACTCGCCGGCGAGCGTCAGGCGGGCCTCGGCGAGGCGCCGGTCGTTCGCCGCAAGCGTGGCGCCGAAGGCTCCCCCGGCACCGAGCCGAGGCCCGGCGCGCCCCACGGTCACGGGACGGGTCATCCAGATGGATCCGAGCTTCTTCGGATAGCCCTGATACCAGCCACGTCCGAGCGCGAAGTCCTTGTCGACCCAGATGTAGACGCAGCGCGAGTACGTCTCGCCCTCGTACCGGCATCGGACGACCACGAAGCATTCCTTGTACTGGGAACGGACGGGGTCCAGCAGCTCCTCACCCGAGTCGCTGCACGACTGCCAGTCCGCCCAGATGATCGCGACGGCCCCGGGATCCTCGTCGGCCGGCTCGACGCCTTGCGGAAGGAGTGCGGCGACCCGACCGGGATCGGTCCTGTACTCGATCGTGAGGACGTCGCCCGAGTAGTGCCAGGGTGGCGCGGGCACGAGCGACGCCTTGCCTTCGGGTGAACGCGGCGGGAAGAACCCCTTCAGCTCGGCCACGGACGCGGAGTCTACGGCCCAGGTCCTTCGGAGGCGTCCACCACGACGCACGTGATCTCCGGATATGTGGTGCCGGCGTCGCGCCACGACGCGCCTCCGTCCTCGGAGACGAACATCCTGCCCTCGGCCCCGAACACGACCGTGCCGCCCCGGGCGGCCAGGCAGTGGCTGTCGATGTTCTGGCCGAACCATTCCGGAAGGCCGCCGGTGGATCTGACGAACGCCATCTCCCCGGGTGGTCGGCGGTAGACGGCCGCCCGGCCGCCTCGAGGGCCGACGGATGCGCTCAGGACCACCTCCTCGCCGTCCAGCGCCACCGCGCGCGCGTACGCCGCATGAAGACCGTCGGTGTTGAACCGCCAGGTATCACCACCGTCGAAGGACTCGGTCAGCCCGAGGGCCGTCGCCGCGACGACGTGCCTCGCCCTGCTCGGGTCCGCGAGGACCTGGTGCACGTCGGCATCGATGTCGATCGTCGGCTCCCACGCGCCGAGAGGGTCGCTCGCGCGAAGGATCCCGCCGACGTGCACGTTAGCGAACACAGCGCCATCGGGAGCAGCGGACAGCGACCGCGTGTCGGGAGGCCCTCCCCACGGCGTGTACCAGCGATCGCGACCAGGCGCATCGTCGAACGACGTGAGCATCTCGACCGACCCCGGCCGCGCGAAGGCCATCCGGGCGTTCGCCGTGCCGACGAGCACGCCACCAGCCACCGGGAGCATGCACCGGCCGAGCTCCTCCTCGACAGATGCGAGGGCCTCTACGGCGCCGCCGTGGAACCGGACCACGTCGCGCCCGTCCACGAGTGCCCACCACCCATCCGTGTCAGGTAGCAACGCCGTGATCTCGCGACCGTCGAGCCAGTGATCTCCGCCCTGCCCGAACAGCCCGTTCCGCGTGCCGACGAGCCATCCCACGGGCCGTAGGCTATCGCCGGATGGAGACGCGGCGGATCCTCCTGGACGGCGTGGCCACCACGGTCACGCGCGAGGATGAGGAGCTGGTCGCGCCGGACGGCCGGCGCATCCCCATGGACGAGCCCGCCCACCTCCCGCCCGTCCAGCCGTCGAAGATCATCTGCGTCCATCTCAACTACGAGAGTCGCCGGGCCGAGTTCCAGGCGGCGCTCGGCCCGGCGCCCACGTTCTTCCACAAACCCACGACCTCGCTCAACGCGCACGGCGGCGAGGTCGTGCGCCCTCCCCGCTGCCGGTACCTCAACTACGAGGGGGAGATCGCGATCGTGATCGGCGAGCGCTGCAAGCACATCGCCCCCGAGGAGGCCGACGACTACATCCTCGGCTACACCGTGGCCAACGACTACGGGCTCCACGACTTCCGCGACACCGACGCCGGATCGATGCTTCGTGTGAAGGGCTCCGACACGCTCTGTCCCCTCGGCCCTGGCCTCGTCACGGACTGGGACTTCCGCGGCAAGGCGATCCAGACGCGCGTGAACGGCGACGTGAAGCAGGACGGGAACACCGACGAGATGATCTGGGACATGCGGTACCTCGTTGCCGACATCGCCCGCACGATCACCCTCTTGCCCAACGACGTGATCCTGTCGGGAACGCCCGCCAACTCCCGCCCGGTCGAGCCCGGGGACGTCGTCGAGGTCGAGGTCGAAGGCCTCGGGATCCTCCGGAACTTCGTCGTCGGAGGCGACGTCCCGATCCGAGAGGACGTCGGCGCTCAGCCCTCGGAGTCCGAAGAGGTGATCTCGACAGCGTTCGGGGGAGACTGGGAGTTCCGCGGTATCAGGGCCCCGAAACAGGGCTGAGGCCTACCCGGTCCGGAGCGTTGCCCGGTAGTCGGCGTACTCGTAGCCACACTCCCGGCACATCCACCCGGGAGGCCCGTCTCCACAGTTCCCAGGCCGGATCATGGCCTTGCCCTGCACCCAGAGCTCACGGAGCTCGCGATCGTCGGGCGTCCCGTAGAGGATGTCGATGAGTGCGCGCTCGCCGCATCGCGGGCACCGATCCGGCGTCCCGATCCGCATCCGTCAACGATACGCCCCAAGCGGAGACCGCACCAGCCGAGCGGAACCGAGCCGCATCCGATACTTTCCCTGAGCCGGAAGAGGAAGGGCGGGACATGGACCTGAGCGGTAGGCGGCTGCGGTTGCTCATCCCCGACATCCTCGGGCTCGAGCGCGGGAAGTACCTGTTCGGCGACGTCGCGGAGGCCGGCCACGCCGCGTTCTGCATCGGCCTCTACCCGCTCACCACGGACCGGGAGATCCTGCCGATCCCGCGCCAGCACTTCGACATCGGACTCCCCGACGTCGAGGCCCAACTGGACCGGGACACCATTCGACCGGGCTGGGAAGACGACACCATGGTCGGGATCGCCGACGTGGCACAGCACGGCCGCCCGCTGGAGCTCGATCCGCGAAACGTCCTGAAGCAGGCGATCCAGGCATGGCGCGACCTGGGCCTGGAGCCGCAGCTGGCGTTCGAGCTGGAGTTCTATCTGTGCGAGCGTGCCGAGGACGGCGCGTGGGTCCCGGCCGAGCTGCCGTCGCACCGTGTCTACGGCACGGGAACGTCGGTGGACCCGAGCGGCGCCGTCCACGACATGGTCACGGCCTCGCTCGCGTCGGGCTTCCACGTGGAGAGCTGGTGCAGCGAGTTCGACTCCGCCGCCTTCGAAGTGAACTGGCGCTATCGGGACGGGATGGCGGCGGCCGACGAGGCGTTCCTGTTCCGCGTGCTCGTGCGTGAGATCGCCGCCCGACACGGGAAGCACGCCACGTTCCTCGGCAGGCCGTTCAACGAACGCGGCGGGAGCGGCATGCACATGAACCTGTCGTTCCGCCGTCGCGACGGCTCGAACGCGTTCCACGATCCGGACGATCCCGACGGCCTGTCCGAGCTCGCCCGAAGGTCGATCGCGGGCCTACTCGCACACCACCGTGGCATGGCGGCGATCTGCGCCCCCACCGTGAATGCCTACAAGCGTCTGAAACCGGACATGTTGAACGGTTACCTCGCCAACTGGGGACTCGACGACAGGACCGTGGGCATCCGCGTCCCCTCGGCACGGGGAGAGGGCTCGCGCATCGAACATCGGATGGCCGACGCCGCTGCCAACCCCTATCTGACCGGTGCCGCGCTCCTCCACGCGGCCCGGATCGGTGTCACGGAGGAGATGGAGCTCGGCCCCCGCCAGGAGCCCGGAGCAGAACCCAACACCGATGTCGCGGTCCCCAACACGCTCTCGGACGCCCTGGACGAGCTCCAGGCGGACACGAAGCTCGTCGGAGCGATGGGCGAATGGCTCGTGGAGTCCTTCGTCGCCCTCAAGCGCGCGGAGTGGGATCGCTACGAGGCTGCCGGAGAGACATCCGACACCGAGGTCACGCCCTGGGAGACCGAGTACTACCTGCCGTACTTCTAGTGCCCCGTATGATTCCGCTCGATGGCCGAAGAGCATCCCGAGATCGACCTCGCGGATCCCGACAGCTATGTCGAGGGCGTCCCGTACGACTGGTTCGATCACCTCCGCCACGAGCACCCGGTCTTCTGGCACCCGGAGCGCTCCCCCAACAAGGGGTTCTGGGCGGTGACCCGCTACGACGACCTGACCGCGATCCACATGGACTGGCAGACCTATTCCTCGGAGCTCGGCGCGGTCGCGCTCGAGGAGCTCGACGACGAGCAGCTCGAGATCAGGAAGTCGATGCTCGAGACCGACCCTCCCCGGCACACGCAGCTCCGGCGGATCTGCTCCAGCCGCTTCTCCGCGCGCGGCGTCGGCAAGTACGAGGACTGGATCCGCGAGGTCGCCGTCGACGTCCTGGACAAAGCGCTCCCGACGGGCGAGTTCGACTTCGTGCCCGAGATCAGCCGGGACCTCCCGATCCGCTTCCTCTGCTCGATCTTCACCGTTCCGCAGGAGGACGCGCGGCAGCTGATCTCCTGGGGCGACCAGATGATCGCGAACCAGGACCCCGAGTACTCCCGCGCCGTGGTCGACCGCGACGACACCGAGGCCTACCGGCTGCTGCCGTTCCGCTCCCCCGCCGCGTACGAGGTATTCGACTACGCCGACGGTCAGCGGGACCTGCGTCTGAAGGATCCGCAGGACGACGTGATCAACGCGCTCACGGTCGCGCAGTCGGAGGGCATCCTGAACGAGCAGGAGTTCCACAACTACTTCGGGGTGCTGATGATCGCGGGCAACGAGACCACTCGGCACACGATCAGCCACGGGATGCTCGCGCTGATGGAGCATCCGGAGCAGCTGAAGCTCCTCCAGGAAGAGCCCGAGCGGATCCCGCGAGCCACCGAGGAGATCTTGCGCTGGGCGACGCCGGTGCATCACTTCCGCCGGACGGCAACCCGCGACCTCGAACTGCGTGGCGCGGAGATCAAGCGTGGCGACAAGGTCGTCACCTGGTTCACGAGCGCCAACCGCGACGAGGAGGTCTTCCCGGACCCCTACACGTTCGACGTCACGAGGAAGCCGAACGACCACGTGACGTTCGGCCCGGGAGGCCCGCACTTCTGCCTGGGGGCGCACCTCGCTCGCCTGGAGACGACGATCCTGTTCCAGGAGCTCCTCCCGCGCCTGAAGTCGATCGAGCTCGCAGGTCCGGTGGAGCGGATCCGCTCGGACTTCGTGAACGGGATCAAGCGGATGCCGGTGCGCGTCCGAACCGTCTAAGTCGACCTGCGCCCTGCGTCCACCTCACGGAGAAGGGCTCGCAGCATCGACGCGATGCGGTCCTGCTCCTCCGCCGAGAGCACCGAGGCCACCCTGGTCTCCTCGGCGTTGAACCTCGGGAACAGTTCCTCGATCTTCTTCCGGCCGCTCGGGGTGAGCGAGACGAGCACGACGCGGCCGTCCTTCGATGCCTTCCGGCGCCTGATGTAGCGCCTGCTTTGCAGCGTGGTGAGAACCCCGCTCGCGGTGGGCCGGCTGATCCCCACGGCAGCGGCGAAGTCCCGAGCCTCCATCTCGCCCCAGATCCAGAGCACCCACAGGGCGGTGAAGGCGGTCCAGGACAGCCGGTCGTCGGCGAGCACCGTCGACTCGAGATGGCGCCTGAGCGCGGCCCCGCTCCGGAAGACGTTGGAGATCGCCCACATCGCTCGGAAGTCGAGCGGGAGGTGCCCGAGCTCCTCCACGATCTTGCGTTCGGCGGGGAGCAGGCCGTCGGCGCTCACGAGGAACCCTTCGCGATCCTTTCCCCGAGCTCTTCGGCGACGTCGAGGACGGCGAGCACGTCGTCGTCGGTGGTCCGGTAGTTCACGAAACAAGGCCGGAGCCACACCTGGCCGCCGATCTGGGCCGTGGCTAGATAGACACGGCCGTCCGCCTGGATCGCGTCGGCGAGCGCCTGGTTATGCGCGTTCAGGTCGCCGACGCCCGCCGGCGTGTGTCGGAGCGGCACGATCGACAGGTGCGGGGGCGCGTCGAACGTCTCGAAACCGGGTCGTTCCGACGCGACCCGATGCAGCAGCTGCGCTTCCGCGAGGTTCCGGCGGATCGCTTCCCGGAACTGCTCGGCGCCGTGCGCGCGGAACGCGAGCCAGAGCTTCAGAGCGCGGAACGGGCGCGAGTACTCCAGGGTGATGTCGGCGGCGTGCAGCTCGTGCTGCTGGTGCGGGAGATAGCCCTGCTCGTGCGCGAACGTCTCGGAAAGCGCGCCCGGCTCCCGGACGAGCGCCAGGCTGCACGCCTTTGGGACGTAGAGCCATTTGTGCGCGTCGACGCTGATGGAGTCGGCGCGCTCCACGCCCGCGAATCGGTCGGGCACGACCGATGCCGCGGGCAGCCCGTAGGCGCCGTCGACGTGCAGCCAGATCCCCCGGGCCTCGCAGATGTCGGCTATCGGCCCGATCGGGTCGATCGCGCCGGTCAGGGTGGTCCCTGCGGTCACGACCACGGCCACCGGAGTCACGCCGTCGGCCACGTCCCGGTCGATCGCGTCGGCCAGCAGTTCCGGACGCATCCGGTGCTCGTCGTCGATCGGGATGTCCCGAAGCCGGTCGCTCCCGATCCCGAGCAGCTCCACCGCGCGGGTGATCGAGTAGTGCACCTCGGCCGACGCGTAGACGGCGGCGCGGAGCCCGCCGAGGCCGGCGGCGCGGGAGCCGGGCAACGCCCGCTCG
>JBKKAE010000293.1:0-8290 GCA_046714835.1 Actinomycetota bacterium
GGGGCCCATGGGTGGCGGGGGGGGGCCCGCGGGGGCCCCCCGCCGCCCGCTTCCCCCAATCGTCCGCGAGGAAGGACCAGGGATCGCCGGTGCAGCGCTCGAGCGGCCGGCGTCCGGCACGGACGCGGTCGAGCGTGTCCAGGCTCACGACGTGCTGTCGGTCCCGTCCATGTCGCCGGTGTCGGTGCCGTCGGCGTCCTTGCCGTCGGTCCCGTCCTTGTCGGCGGCGTCGCCGTCCTCCTTGTCCGTCGTGTCGCCGTCCGTTCCGTCGCCGGCCACCTTGTCGGGATCGGTCTCCGCTTTCGGCGAGGCACCCGTTCCCGGCATCACGGTCCGGATGTCTTCGTCGGTGAGCTCCTGCGTTGCGGTCTCGTCCATGTCCAGACCTCCTCTCAGCATCCGGTATACCCGAACGGCGCCAGATGCGCACCGGTGCCGGAGCAGGAGGGGTGAGCGTTTGCACCTCCGAGGGCCCGGGAAAGTCCCGAAGGCAACCGACCGGGAGGACATGACGATGGCCGAACGACAGCTCCACGGTGCAGACGCGATCCTCGTGGAGGCGCGGAAGACGAAGGAGACGGCGGAGCGCATGGCGAACGGGGATGGACCCCCGGGCGAGGCGGACGACATCCGGGTCCTCGCGGGGATGATGCACCAGGTCGCGGAACAGGTGGAGAGGCTCGCGATGATCGTGAGCGGAGACGAGGCGCCGCTCGCGGACGCCGACGGCTCCGACACCTGACGCCCAAGCGTCGCGGTCCGGCTCCGATCCGCCCTCACCCGTAAGGTGTCCGGGCCATGACCGATCCTGAGGGCACCATCGACCACGTGCTCGCGAACCGTGCCTCGTGGGACGCGGATGCCCCGAACTGGGTCGAGCGCGGTCGGGTCCTGTGGTCCGCCGACGAGATCACGTGGGGCGTATGGGGCGTTCCCGATTCCGAGCTGGATCTCCTCCCGGACGTGCGCGACCTGGACGCGGTCGAGCTCGGCTGCGGCACGGGCTACGTGTCGTCGTGGCTCTCACGTCGCGGCGCCCGCCCGGTGGGGCTGGACAACTCGGGGAAGCAGCTCGCGACCGCGCGGACGTTCCAGGAGGAGTTCGGGATCCGCTTCCCGCTGATCCACGCCGACGCCGAGCGGGTGCCGCTCCGGGACGCGAGCTTCGACCTCGCGATCTCGGAGTACGGGGCTGCCATCTGGTGCGATCCGTACCGGTGGATCCCCGAAGCATCGAGGATCCTTCGGCCCGGCGGGCGGCTCGTGTTCCTCGGCCATTCCTACATCGCGATGCTGACGTTCCCCGACGATGACCTGCCGGCGAGCGAGCAGCTCCAACGCGACCACTTCGGCATGCATCGGTTCGACTGGCCGGAGGCGACCGACGGCGCGATCGAGTTCGCCATCACCCACGGCGACATGATCCGGCTGCTCCGGGAGTCGGGGTTCGAGATCGAGGGGCTCGTCGAGGTCCGGGCGCCGGAGGGCGCCGAGATGCCCACGGATCCGCTCGCGACCCCCGAGTGGGCTCGGCGATGGCCGATCGAGGAGGTCTGGAAGGCCCGCAAGAAGCGTTGACCATCGCTGAGCTCGTCGTTCAGGTCAGCGCGCCGGGTCGGCCGCAGCGAGGAGCCTCGCCGCCGTCCGTTCCCACGTCCAGTGCGCGGCCACGAACGAGCTCACGCCTCGCCGGAGCTCATCTCGCTCGCCTTTCGGCAATGACAGCAGCCGGTCGACGCCCTCGATCAATCGTCGCACGGCGCCCTCGCCCGGCTCGAAAGAGAACAACCCGGGGCGACCGACGTCAGTCTCCAATGCGCCGGCGACCTCCGCGAGGCCCGAATGCCGGGCGACCATCGGGAGGGCGCCGGAGGCGGCACCTTCGGCGGCGACCATCCCGAATGCCTCCTTGAGGATCGACGGAACCACCTGCACGTCCATGGCCGAAAGCGTGCCCGGCGCGTACCGGTGGTCGAGTAGCCCGGTGAAGGTGACGTCGATGCGATCGCCGGCGGATCCGGGTGCCATCGAGGGGTCCACGGGGAGCCCTCCGGCATCCCGCAGCCACTCGACGGCGGCCCGGTCGCCTCGGCGAAGCGCGATCGTGAGCGCGGCGAGCCAATCCCTGTCGGAACCGAATCCCACGACGAGTGCGGCGGTCTCGTGGCGGAGTGCCGGTTGCGCTTCGAGGAGGAGCTCGGCGCCCTTCTGCGGGATCAGCTTGCCGAGGTACCCGACGATCGGCCCGTCTCTGTTGGCCAGCGTGCGCAACCGAGACGGCGCGTCGGGTTCGGGCACATCCTCTTCGTAGGTGTCGAACAACGCATCGAGCGCCTTCTCGTCCCTGGCATCGAGCGCCCGTTCCACTTCCGCGTCGAGCGATGACGGGCGGCCCTTGGCTCTTTCGGGATCGTCGTCAAGTCGAGCGGCGACCTCGCGCAGCGCCTCCACCCGAGGCCGCGGGTGGAACGCGGCCACGTCGACTCCCGGCGGGACGACGCGCGCGAGGTCCCTCATCTCGGGCACGAGCTCGGCGCATCGCTCCAGTGCCTCGGTGCTCGGGCCGACGACGGCGCGAGCTGCTTCGAGCCCCTCTCGCGCCAGCTCCCGGTAGCGCTCCTGAGGCCGGATCGCGTACTCGAGGTCGCTGCCGTGGATCTTCGCGACGTATCGCCCCGGGCCGAGCGCGCGACCTCCGATCGCGGCGCCGGGGATCCCGTGGCCGACGAACGCGATCTCGGAGTCGTGGAACCTGGCGGCCGCGCGGAGCGCCTCGACGTTGGCGCGGAGGTAGGAACCGAGCTCCTCGTCGGACAGGTCGACGAAGGAGCGAACGGTCTCGAACCCCTCGTAATGATCCACGACGAAGACGGGGAGCGTCGCGCCGATGTCCGGACGGAGCAGCACGCATCGCCCTGGGGTGCTCGCGACGTCCGTGTTCGGCTCGAGCTCGGAGGGGCCGTCCCGATCGATCGTGCCGTGCGCGTCGATCCATCGGTATCGCTCGGGATGGCGCTCCTGGCAGAGCAGGAGCACGTCGTGGCCCGCCGCTCGCCAGACCTCGACGATCCGGGCGGTAGCCACGTTGGACCCCGATCCCTCCAGCAACCATCCGTGCCACACCAAGATCCGCACGCTCCGCATGCTAGGGCCGAGGCGGGCCGCGGGCGGGAAGGCGACGCCGAACGCTATGGTGCCGGACGAGACGGGAGGAGCGGAGGCAGATGCGCGCGTTCAACCCGGGGGGGGTCCCCGGCCCGTTCGGCAGCTACTCGCACGGCATCGAGGTCGAGAGCCCCATGCGGCTCGTCTTCGGGTCCGGCCAGACGGGCGTGGACACCGACGGCCGGATCGGCGAGGACATCGAGGAGCAGTCGCGCTTGATGTGGCGGAACATCGAGGGGGTGCTCGCCGGTGCGGGCATGAAGATCTCGGACATCGTGCAGCTCACGATGCTGCTCGTCGACCGCGACGACCTGTCGACCGCTCGCGCCGTCCGGGAGGAGTTCCTGGACGGTCACCGCCCGGCGTCCACGCTGATGTTCGTCGCCGGCTTGGCGCACTCCGACTGGAGGATCGAGGTCGACTTCATCGCGGTACGGACCCACGGGTGACGCTGAGCGCGGAGGTCGAATGGGTTCTCGGCCGGGCAGCATCGAGACGGGTGCTCGGTCGACCCGGCGGGCTCGCTAGACGATCACGGCGGGGTCCGCATCCCGTTCCAACCCCGCTCGCATGGAGAGAGCCGAGTGGACCATCACCGCGCCGACAACTACGACCCCGCCCGCGAAAACCTCGGGTGACGGATCCTCACCGATCGCGAGCCACACCCAGAGAGGCCCGAGAAGGGTTTCCAGGAGCGCGATCAGATTCACCTCGGGCGCCGGCAGGTAGTGCGTCGCTCGCGTGATGAGCGTGAGCGACACCGGCAGGACCACCATCCCGAGGAGCGCGAGGAGGAGAAGGTCGCCGGCGCCGATCGTGAGATCGGCGCCCGCGACCAGCCCGGCGATCGCCGCCCCCACGCCGCCGATCGCGATCGCCGGCGTCATGTCGGCCCGGCGGGCCGCCCCGGACACCGTGAGATAGCCGGCGAAGCACGACGCACCTGCCAGCGCGAGCAGATCGCCGTCGATCTCGCCGCGTCCCAGGCTTCCGCCGAAGATCACGGCCAGACCAGCCACCACCGCGCCGCCGGTGAGCCACGTCCGAGCGGGCGCCGGCTCGTGAAGGAACACCCTGCCGATCACGGAGGCGATCAACGGTCCGGCGGCGATGATCACGAGCACGCTCGCCGCGTCCGTGCGATGCAAGGCGAATACGAATGCGACGCTCGCGGCCGCGAACAGCGCTCCCGCGAAGAGGTGGGAGCCTGCTGGTCGCCACGCACGGGGTCCTTGGCCCGGCGCGAGGACCGCGAGGACCACGAGGGTCCCGATCGCGGTGAAGATCCCTCGCCAGCACACGGTAGACCACGCGTCTGTGTGCACAGCACGGATGATCAGGGCATCAGGGCTGATCACGACCACGCCCATGGCGCACACGACGAGCCCCCGCACATGCTCGCGACGGCCGCGAGACGTCACTACACCGACGGTCAAGGCGCGGGCTCTTGCCGGGGATCGAAGTCGCGATGATCGGCCAGACGCTGACAGAGGACCCGCATCAGGGCCAGCGACGTCTCGGGGCGGTCGCGGAGCATCGACTCGAACTGCCGTCGGCCGATCGACAGGAGCCGGACCGGTCCCTTCGCGGCGAGGGACGCCATCCTCGGGGAGCTCGTGATCACGGCCATCTCGCCGATCACATCTCCGGCCGAGCGGACGGCCAGCACCTGTTGGTGTCCGCCCGGCTGTCGCAGGATCACCATCACGTAGCCCGAGACGATGATGTGCATCTCGTCCCCAGGCTCGTCTTGCTCGGCGATCGTATCGGCGTCGGCAAAGCTTCGCTCCGAAGCGATCGCTGCGATCGGTGCGAGGTCCTGGGGCGGGAGTTCGGCGAACAACGCCACCCGTCGGAGGAAGAGCACTCGCTCCATCAGTGGGAGCGTCGTCAGGGTCTCGGTCATCGTTCCTCCTTGTCTGGCTTGTTCTTCTTTGACTCCGGTCGCCCATTCGGCGCACCGACGGATCCACTCGTCCGGATGGTGGATCGCGCCGTCTCGCCACTCGCGATCGAAGTCCGGTGCGCGTCGGTCGTCCCACAACGCGAGCAAGGGGCGAACGAGATCGGGATCGCCGGTCGTCTCGATCACCTCGAGAGCGTTCGCTCGCTGCGCCGCGTCCTCGCTGGCGATGCTCTCGAGCGCGGTGGAGATCGCACCGCGGTCGGCCAGCAGGGCGACAGCCCGGATCGCGGTCACGGCGTGGATCCGGGATGACGCGAGGAGGGAGTCGCGGAGCAAGTCGAGCCGTTCGTCACCAGCGGTCTCGATCGAGTCCGCGAGTCGTCGGCTCTCGATCGCCTGCCCCGTCGATGCGACCGCGAGGCGGTGCACGTCCGCGCGCGAGCGCTCCGGGGAGACGGACATCGCTTGTTCGGCAGCCTCCAGCACCTCGCCGCCTCCGGCCATCGCCGCGAGGAGGTCGTCGACCCCTTCGACCGGATCCAGGCCGGTCAGGGTGCGTGCGGCTTCGGTTCGCACGGAGGGGATGGGGTCGGAGAGTCCGGCGCGAGCCAGATCTGGGGCGGCTGAGCTCCGTGACGACGCGAGCGCTCGGAGGGCCGCCACGCGGGCCTCGGCATGGGGCGATCTCGTGAGCGTCGCCAGGATCGTCTCCGCCTCGGGGTCGGTCCCGGCATCCTCCGGTCCGTCCGTCGGGGCGTCCTTGAGCAGGATGCCGGCCGCGCGAGCCCGCACGAGCCCGTCGGGATCACGCAGGAGTGCCCGGGCCCGGGAACGATCCGCTCGGAGCGCGTCGAGGGCATCCAACGCAGCGAGGCGGACCTCCGGGACGGGGTCGGTCAGCCGTTCGGGGACCACGTCGGACGCCGCGAACGCCTGGGTCCGGGCGAGCGAGCGCAGGGCCGTCGCCCGGACCTCCGGGTCGTCGTCGCGCACGCCTTCCACCAGCGCCGGAATCGCGCCGGGCGCCTCGAGGTCACCGAGGATCTCGGCGGCCACGCGACGCATGCCCACGTCGGGGTCGGTCATCGCACCGACCGCGACCGACGCGGCCGCCAGGTCGGCGCGAGCGAGCCCGAATGGCTCGCCCCCGCCCGGCGTCCCGCCGAACACGTGTGGTCTGCCCTCCCGGAGAGCAACGACCAGCTCCTCGGCGTAGGCCCTCCGCACGCGGGACATCGAATACACGGCGGCCGCCGCGACGGCGAGCCCGATGCCGTACAGGACGCGAGGGGACACCGCGCGTTCGCCGACCAGAGCGACGAGCCCGGCGAGCACGGTGCCGACCTGGGTCGGTCCTCCGTAGAGGAACGCCCGCATGCGGTCGCGGCGGTCGCCGGGCACCGTGTTGATCACTGCCTCCCACGCGCTCGACGCGCCGCCCTGGAGCCACACCACCTGGGCGAAGCGGAAGGCGAGGAGGATCGCGAACGTCGAGGCGACCGTGAGCACCCCGAACGCGAGGAGGTACAGGACGGGCAGGACCATCATCACGGTGGGGACGCCGAGCTTCGACAGCAGGCGGTTCATGACGAGGAGCGACAGGAGGAGTGTCACGGCGGTCGACACGGCGAAGAACTGACCGAGGAACCCGGCCAGGTCGTCCGGCTGCGGGTAGCGCTCGGCGACCGCACGCGAGAAGGGCAGATACAGGGAGAAGAACAGCAGCGAGAACAAGATCGACCCCACCGACATCCAGCGGAGCAGCGGAGACCGAAGGGCGTAGCGGAGGCCCTCTCGCACCTCGGTCTTCATCTCGGTGATCACGGTGGTGCTTCGTCGCCGTGGGGGAGGAAATGCCGTACCTGTCATCGCGACCAGCCGCCGGCCCAGGACGACGACGATCCCGAGCGTGCCCAGCCATACGAGGATCAGGTTGTCGGTCCCGAGCCAGCCGGCGAGCGGCTTCGTGGCGAGGCCACCCACCACCTGCCCCAGCACGGCCGCGCCACCGATCAACGGGAAGAACCGCTTGGCCTGGCGGGTGTCCGTGACCAGACCGGCGAGTCCCCAGACCGCGAGGCCGAGGAGGAACTCGGACGCACCCCGGAGCAGCCAGAGCGCCGGATAGATCCAGTCCGCATCCGTCGCGAGCGCGGCACGCGCCGCCGCGGCGATCAACGCGATCGATGCGGGGATCACGAGGAACGTCCGTCCTCGCCCGAGGCGCCCGAGCACCGCCGAGACCCCGAGGGTCGCGAGGAACATCGTCGAGCCAAGGAAGAGGTAGAGCATCGGCAGATCGTCGACGCCCCCGCGCGCGAAGAGGAGGGCGTCGATGCTGCTCGCGGCGAGCGTCAGCCCGGCCGAAGCCGTCGCGGCCGAGGCTGCGGCCAGGACGACCGTCCTGCGTTCGTCGGGTTCGAGCCCCAGCACTCGCTCCATGGTCTGGCATATCGTTGCAGGCCGAGAGGGGCGAGAAGAGACGATGCCGAAGGGCGCCATGGTCCCGGAGGATGAATGGCGGGCCTGCCTCATCGGCACGGCCCGACACATGGTCATGGCTCGCAGGACGTTTGGGCTCGTGCCGTCCAACCCGAGGTGCAAGTTCTGCAGCATCCCGTTCCGTGGCCCGGGCGGATTCGTGTTCCGTCATCTCTCGGAGAAGTACGGCCCCTGGGATAAGAACCCGAACCTGTGTCGCCGATGCGTGATCGGCCTCGGGTCCGCGGAGGTCATGGGAGCTGAGGTCGACGTCTCGTTCCTGTTCGCCGACATCCGCCGTTCGAGCGAGCTCGCCAGGCAGTTGGGGAACATCGAGTTCACGCATCTGATGCAGCGCTTCTACCAGGTCGCCACCGAAGTTCTCTTCGACCACGAGGCGTTGCTCGACAAGTTCGTGGGGGATGAGGTGGTCGGTTTCTTCCTTCCCTTCATGGCGGGTGAGGCGCATCCCCACGTCGCCGTGGAGGCCGCACGGGCACTTTTCCGCGCCGTCGGCTACGGCACGGAGGAGGGGCCTTGGCTCCCGCTCGGGGCGGGCGTCCACACGGGGGACACGTTCGTCGGATACATCTCCCGGGGGGAGGCGAGCGAGTTCACGGCGCTGGGGGACACGATCAACGTAGCGGCGCACCTTGCCGCGCAAGCGAAGGCTGGCGAGATCTTGATCACGGAAGCGGTGGGGGGCGGGCGGCGGGCCCGGGGGCCCCCCCCGCCCCC
>JBKKAE010000294.1:0-11425 GCA_046714835.1 Actinomycetota bacterium
GGGAGCCGCTCGAGCAGATCCACCATCTCGAGCGCGGCCTCCGCGGCGTCCCATCCCCTGTTGCCGTGCGCACCACCTGCCCGGGCCTCGGCCTGCGCGAGTGTCTCCGTCGCCAGCACCTCGAAGATGACCGGGATACCCGTCTCACGGCCGACCTCGGCCACTCCGCGAGCCGCCTCGGCGGCGACGAGCTCGAAATGCGCCGTCTCGCCGCGGACGACCGCCCCGAGGCAGATCACCGCATCGTAGGCGCCGGTGGTCGCCATACGTTGGGCGACCAACGGGATCTCGAACGCGCCCGGAACCCAGGCCACATCGATCGCGTCGTCGGCGACACCGTGGGCCTGGAGCCCAGCGAGCGCTCCTTCGAGGAGCCGGGCGGTCACGTGCTCATGGAAGCGCGCGACCACGATCGCGAGATGACGCCCCTCGCCGAGCGGCTCACCGCGGGAGACGCTCACGCCCGCGCCTCCACTCCGCCGATCTCCCCCTCGATCACCGGTCCGTCGATCTCGGGACCTTCGATCTCCGAAGCCTCGGTTTCCGGAAGGTCGAGCAGGTGGCCGAGCTTCTCGCGCTTGGCCCGGAGGTAGCCCACGTTCTGCGGCGTCGGGTCCGTCTGGAGCGGGAGCCGCTCCTCGATCACAAGCCCGTGGCCCTCGAGTCCCGCTCGCTTCTCCGGGTTGTTCGTGAGCAGCCGCATCGACCGGACCCCGAGGTCGTAGAGGATCTGTGCGCCGATGCCGTAATCGCGCTGGTCCGCCGGGAAGCCGAGTTCTAGGTTGGCCTCCACCGTGTCACGTCCACGCTCCTGAAGCTCGTAGGCACGAAGCTTGTGCGCGATGCCGATCGCGCGACCCTCGTGACCGCGGATGTAAAGGACCACACCCCGCCCCTCACGACCGATCAGCTCCATGGCGCGATCCAGCTGCTCACCGCAGTCGCACCGGAGGGAACCGAACACATCGCCCGTCAGGCACTCGGAGTGCACGCGGGTGAGGACGTGTGTGCCCGCACCCATCTCCCCCGTCACGAGGGCCACGTGGGTACGCCCGTCCACAACGCTCTCGTACGCGATGGAGCGGAACTCCCCGTGCCGCGTGGGGATCTTCGCCTCCGCGACCTTCGTCACGAGCACCTCATGCTGGCGGCGGTACGCGATCAGATCCGCGATCGAGATCAACTTCAAGCCGTGGGTTCGAGCGAAAACCGTCAGGTCCGGCAGTCGCGCCATCGTCCCGTCTTCGTTGACCGTCTCGCACAAGACGCCGGCCGGGTACAGCCCGGCGAGGCGGGCGAGATCCACGGCCGCTTCCGTATGTCCTGCCCTCTTCAAGACACCGCCCTCGCGATACCGCAGCGGGAAGATGTGGCCGGGACGAGACAGATCCGGAGGCTGCGTCGTCGGATCGATGATCGCTCGGATCGTGCGGGCACGATCGGCGGCGGAGATGCCGGTCGTGACGCCCTCGCGAGCGTCCACCGAGACGGTGAAAGCGGTGCGCCTGCTGTCGGTGTTGGAGGCGACCATCAACGGGATCTCCAGCTCGTCGAGCCGATCCCCGATCACGGGCATGCAGATCACCCCACTCGTGTGCCGGACGATGAACGCGATCGACTCCGGAGTGACGCGCTCCGCCGCCATGATGAGATCGCCCTCGTTCTCGCGGTCGGCGTCGTCGACCACGATCACCATCCGGCCACGCTGGATCTCTTCGATCGCCTCCGGGATCGAGGCGAAGACCTTCTCCTCCGTCAACGCGCTCATGCCGTTCGTTCCTTTCCGGACTCGACGGCGACGCCGTCGCCGATGAGGCTCTCGATGTTCTTGGCCACGTACTTCGCCACGACGTCGACCTCCACGTTCAACGGATCTCCCGTGCGGATCGCTCCGAGCGTGGTGACTGCCAGCGTGTGCGGTATCAGCGCCACGTCGATCTCGTCGCCACTGATCGCCGCGACGGTCAAGCTCACCCCGCCCAGGGTGATCGACCCCTTCTCCACCACGTACCGCAGGAGATCCCCGGGCAGGTGGACGGACAGGCGGGCGCCGCCCTCGGCGTCCGGCTGGACGGCCGTCGCGAGCGCGACGCCGTCCACATGGCCCTGGACGAGATGTCCCCCCAGACGGGAGACGAGGGTCGCCGGTCGCTCCACGTTCACTCGATCGTCGGGCGCGAGGCCGCCCAGGCTCGTGCGATCGAAGGTCTCCGGAGAGATGTCGAAGGACGCCTCGTCTCCGTCGAGACCGACCACCGTGAGGCAGACGCCGTCGATAGAGATCGAATCGCCGATCGCCGTGTCCGACGCGGCGATCGGGCACCGCACGACGATGCGCGATCCCTCACTGGACACAACGTGGCCGAGTTCCTCAACGATCCCGGTGAACATCCGCCACCACCTTCACGTCCGCTCCGAGACGCTCGATCGACACGATGTCCACCTGAGCCGCTCGCCCGATCGGGGCGAACCCGCTTCCCGCGAGCCAGCCGGTGGCCTCGCGACCGCCGACCAGCGTCGGTGCGACATAGAGCACGAGCTGATCGACGACCCCGTCACGGATCGCGCTCCAGGCGAGCGTCGGACCGCCCTCCAGCACAACACCCTGCAGGTCCCGCTTCCCGAGCAGATCGATCAGCGCCGGCAAGGACACGCCGCCGGTGGGATCGCGATCCAGCACCGCGACGTCGGCGCCCGCGTCCACCCATTCCTGACGCCTCGGCGTGGGCGTGAGCTCCGTCGTCGCGATGAGCGTGAGTGCGGTCGCATCCAGCGCGCGTCGATCGCCGGGAACGCGACCGGACGGATCGACGACGACCCGGACCGGCGGTCGCGCAGACGCGAACGCGGGATCGCGGACGGTGAGCCGTGGATCGTCGGCGAGGGCCGTGCCCGAGCCGACGACCACGGCGTCGGACCACGCGCGCAGACGCTGGACGTCCCCGCGCGCCTCCTCTCCCGTGATCCACTTGGAGGACCCATCGCGGGCAGCGGCCTTCCCATCGAGAGACGAGGCCATCTTGAGCACGACGAACGGCCGGCCGGTACGGACGTGGGTGCGGAAGGCCACGTTCTGTCGGATCGCCTCCGCGCCGAGGAGTCCCTCTTCGACCGTGAGGCCCGCGTCCCGGAGCGCTCGGAACCCGCTGCCGTCGACGATGGGGTTCGGGTCGCCCGTGGCCGCGATGACCCCTTCCACGCCCGCATGGATCAGGGCCCGGGCGCACGGAGGGGTGCGACCGTGATGATCGCAGGGCTCGAGCGTTACGAAGGCGGTCGCGCCGGCCGCACGGTCGCCGGCCACGCGAAGGGACATCGCTTCGGCGTGCTCGGTCCCGGGACCCTCGTGCCACCCCTCGCCGACCACTCGGCCGTCGCGAACCAGCACGCAACCGACCAGTGGATTGGGCGAGACGCGCCCCCAGCCCCGAGCCGCGAGCTCGAGCGCCCTTCGCATGTGCCGCTCCCTGTCCACGCTCCTCCGTCCTTCCGGAGCGGGACACAGGTGGAAAGGCGCTGCGGGACCGCACGCGGCGGCCCCCGCGCCCGTTCCCTCCCATCCCGACTATCACGGTCGGTCCCGGAATCGCACCGGGTCCACCCCCACGTGGCTCGCGGAGGGTCGCGGACTGTCACCGCCGGTGGGGATTCGCACCCCGCCCCGGAAACAGGCTTCCCGCCCAGTATAGGACGCCACCTGAGGTCGTGAGAAGGCCGTCTTCCTGCTTGGAGGGGAAGGGGGTGGCCTAGGGTGCGCGCCGATCGACGGCGTAGGACGAGCCGCCGTCGCGCTTGGCGAACTGCTTCATCTCCGTCGCCACCGCCACGGCTTCTCCGTAGTGAGCGAACGCTCTCTTCGAGGTCGTCGCGATGCCTACTGACACGCTCACCAGCGGGATGTCCTGCTCGACGCCTTTCCGGTCCTCCATCCGAACGAAACCTCGTTCGAGATCCTCGTCCTCGTAATAGAGGGACCGATCCTTGTCGAAGCGGTCGCAGACAGCTTGGGCGACGTCCTCAGCTGCGTCCGGCTCCACGACGGCCACGAAGTCGTCTCCACCGACATGGCCCACGAACCCGTCCTGATCGTTCGCGATGACCGCGTCCTGGATCATCCGTGCCGTGCCCTGGATCAGCCGGTCGCCCCGAACGAAGCCGTACTTGTCGTTGTAGGTCTTGAAGTTGTCCAGGTCGACGTACAAGACCGCGAACGGCCGGTGCTCCCTGACCTGTCGCTCGATCTCCTCCTGGATCCGGATGTTGCCGGGCATCCCTGTGAGCGGCGAGAGGTTGCGCATCTCCTTGGCCCGCCGGAGGGTTCCCTTCACGCGTGCGAGCAACTCGATCGGGTCGAAAGGTTTGATGATGTAGTCGTCTGCTCCGGACTGCAGGCCGGTGACCTTGTCCGACGACAACGCCTTCGCCGTGAGCATGATGATGCTGGTGTTGGCCGTCTGTGGGTTCTTGCGCAGACGCTGTGCCACTTCGAAGCCGTCGAGACGCGGCATCATCACGTCGAGGAGCACGAGGTCGGGCCGGATCTCCGCCGCCCGCTCGAGCGCCTCCTCACCGTCCCCGGCAACCGACACCTCATAGCCTGCGGACCGGAGATTCACCTCGACGAACCGGGCGATATCCGGGTCGTCGTCGACGACGAGGATCGACTCGGGCATCAGGCGGTCCCTTCACGAGCGGGAAGGGGCGATCGGCCGCGTGAGGCGATCTCCTTGAGGACACGAGCCGCCTCCACCTTGTCGGGCGCCTTGTAGATCCCGGAAGCGGACACCAAGACGGTCGCGCCAGCATCCACCGCGCGCTGCGCGTTGTCGACCTTCACGCCGCCGTCGATCTCGACGTCGACCGTGAGACCCTGCCGGTCCACCTCATGCCGAGCAGCCTCGATCCGAGGGTAGACGTCGGGATTCAGCGCTTGACCACTCCATCCGGGCCGGATGCTCATCAGCATGAGGTCGTCGAGTCGTTCGAGGTACGGGAACGCCGCCTCCACCGGTGTCTCCAGGTTGATCGTCAGACCGGTACGCATGCCTGTCGCCCGCGCTTTCGAGATCACGGGCTCGGGGTCGCCGACCGCCTCGTGGTGGAACGACACGGTGTCCAGTCCCGCTTCCGCGAGCTCTTCCAGATACGACTCCGGCGCGTCAACCATGAGATGGCCGTGGAGATCCGACGTGGTCCAAGGGCGAAGCGAGGCAACGAGAACCGTGCCGAGTGCGATGGGAGGAACGAAATGACCATCCATGATGTCGATATGGATGATGTCGGCATAGGGCTCTATCAGCTTGACCTCGTCGGCCAGATGCGCGAGGTCCGCCGAGAGGATGGATGCCGCCAACTTCCCCATGTGGGCGGAGTCTAGCGGCGCTCACGGACGGAGTGATCAGGTCGACTTCTCGAACGTCGCCACGAACATCCCGTCGGTTCCGTTGCGATGCGGCCAGAGTCGATGCCGAAGGGCGGTTTCGGCACCCGCCGGGCCAGGTGTCTCCACGGGGACGAGATCGGGTCGGTGGCGAACGATCGCGTCGCATACGGCATCGGTCTCCGCCCGGGGGAACGTGCAGACCGAGTAGACGAGGTGGCCGCCGGGGCGAAGCAGGCCGGCGCCGGCGGCCGCGATCTCGACCTGGAGCCGGGCGAGACGGGAGAGCTCCTCTCGTCGGGGCCGCCACAGCAGCTCCGGTCGGCGGCGCGCAGAGCCGATCCCCGAACACGGTGCGTCTACGAGCACCCGATCGAACGGACCACGGACGGCGGGTCTGATGGCGTCCTGCACGAGGACGAGAGCGTGGAGCCCGAGGCGCTCGAGGCCCGCGGGGATCAGTCCCGTTCGATCCGGGTGGAGATCGGCGGCGACGACCCGGCCCTTTTCGCCGATCCGGCACGCGATGAAGGCGGTCTTCCCCCCCGGTGCTGCGCAGACGTCGAGTACCCGGTCGCCCGGCTCCGAGGCAAGCGTCTCGACGACGAATGCCGACGCTTGATCCTGCACCGAGAACCAACCCTCCTCCCATCCGGGGAGCGACGTGGGGTCCCCGCCCCGAAGCAGCATGCACTCCGGATGAACGGAACCGATCTCCGGCGAGAAACCCGCGGTCCGGAGGGCATCCAACACCTGGTCGACGGTGGCCCGGCAGGTGTTCACCCGGAGTGCGAGCGGGCCGCGATCACCGAAGGCGAGCGCGGCCCGCTCGACCTCCTCCGGCCCCAGCAGCTTCCCGATCTCCTTCACGGCCCAGGGAGCCATACCGGTCCGGAGGCTGATCGCGTGATCGTCTGCTCCTGCGGGGGGCTCTGGTGGCCCTTTCGCCAGTCGTCGCAGGATCGCGTTCACGAACCCGCGCTCGCGGGGCACGACGACGCCCACGGTCTCGCCGACGGCCGCGTGCGCCGGGATCCGCATGTGGAGCAGTTGGTACGCGCCGAGCCGGAGCGCGGCGCGCGCACCAGGCGTCATCCGCGCGATCGGCCTCGCGGCGCGCGCGCCGATCGCGGCATCGAGCTCGGGCACGTGTCGGAGCGTCCCGTAGGCGAGCTCGGTGGCGAGCGCCCGATCGCGCTGGTCCAGCCCGGATCGCGCGAGGGCGGCGGGGAGGAGACGGTTCGAGTAGGCGCCCTCATCGGCGACACGCCGGACGACCTCGAGCGCCACCGCCCGGGCGCTCGGACTCATCCGAGACGCTCGAGCGGTTCGATGCGCGCTCCGCGCGCCCATTCCTCACCGGACATCCGCTTGCGTCCGGCGGGCGCAACCTCGACGAGCTCGACCAGCCCCGGCCATCCTTGGATCTGCGGGTTGCCATCCTCTCCGAGGACCGCGCCCGGCCGGGGTGCATCGGCGATCATGCCGCCATGACCGGGATGGTGCGCGCGTGCGACGAGCACCTTCAGCCGCCCTTGACGGAACGTCGTGACAGCTCCCGGATCCGGTGCGAACGCACGGACCCTCCTCACGATGGCGTCGGCGGGTTGACGCCAATCGATCGTCCGCTCATCGGGCAAGAGCTTGGGAGCGAACGTGGCGGTGGTGTGTTCCTGGGACCTCGGCTCCACCGTGCCCTCGTCCAACCGGCGCAGCGTCTCGACCAGCAGCGGCGCGCCCAGCTCCGCGAGCCGCGCACCCAGCTCCCCCGCATCCTCCTCTGGGGCGATCGCCGTCTCGACCGTCGCGAGGGCCGGACCCGTATCCAGGCCCTCGTCCATCAACATGACCGTCACGCCGGTTGTCTCGTCTCCTTCCAGGATTGCGCGCTGCACCGGCGCCGCACCTCGCCAGCGTGGGAGGAGCGAGAAGTGAAGGTTCACCGCGCCGAGCCTCGGGATGTCAAGAATGTCCGGGGTGAGGATCTCGCCGTAGGCGACCACCACGATCGCGTCGGACTCGAGCGTGTCGAGGGCGTCGAAGCCGTCGCCGTCCCGGATCCGATCCACCTCGAGGAGCGGGAGATCCAGGCTCCGCGCGGTGTCCGCCACCGCCGTCGGTGTCAGTTGCGATCCGCGACCCGCGGGACGCGGCGGGTTCGTGATGACGAGGTCGACGTCCATGTCCGGCGCGTCAACGAGTGCCCGCAGCGGTGCGACGGACCAGGCATCGTTTCCGAGGAACGCGATCCGCATCCGGCGAGGATACGGCGGGTCAGTCCTTCGCGGTTTCCTCTGGCGCGGTTTCCTCTGGCGCGGTTTCCCCTGGCGCGGTTTCCCCTGGCGCGGTTCGCCCGGGCTCGGAGAGACCCATCTCGATCCGCCGGAGCTGCCCCATCACGTCACGACGGCCCCCTTCGTCGAGGCGGTCGATGTAGAGCATCCCGTCCAGGTGATCGGCCTCGTGCTGGAAGATCCGTGCGAGCAGTCCCTCACCGATCATCTCGTACGGCTCGCCTTCGAGGTCCTGCCCGGCGCACCGGATGCGCGCGTGACGAGGCGTGGGGTAGTACGGGCCGGGGATCGAGAGACACCCTTCGTCCTCGAGCAGCTCGCCCACCGGCTCCGAGAGCTCGGGATTGGCCATGAACATCGGACCGGTCTCCCCGTCGTCGAAGACGAAGAGCCGAAGCGACAGGCCTACCTGGGGAGCCGCGAGACCGACGCCGGGTGCCGCGACCATGGTCTCGACCAGGTCGTCGAAGAGCGAGCGCAGGGAGGGACCGAACTCGATGACCGGCTTCGCGGGCTCGCGAAGTACCGGGTCGCCCAGCGTTCGGATACGGAGGATCACATCGGTCTCCTACAGGTGCGGCTCGGCCTCGACGCGATCGACGACGCCGTCGGCCGCGAGCTCCCGGAGACGCGTCCCGAGCGCGGTCACCCGCTCGGGGTCGAGGGCGAGCAAGCATACCGTCCGTCCTTCGGACGGGGAGACGAGGAGGGTCGAGGGATCGAACGGGCGCAGCTCGGCCTCGAGGTCGGCCGACCCGGTGATGCGGAAGACGGCGGCGCCGACGGGAAGCCCTGCGTCACGTCGTCTCCGCGTCTCCTCGGCATGGAAGCGGTCGGGGTTCCCCCGAACCAAGGCCTGCACGATGGGATCTCCCGGCGAGGACGCCTGGACGATCGCCCGTCCATGTGGCCGGGCCCAGCCGATCGCCTCCATCCAGGTCGCCAGGCTGCGCTCGCGCACCGCCAGCCCGGGCCTCCGATCGGCCAGATCGACGTCGAGGATCGCCACGAGGTCGAGACCTCCCGCCCCCAGGTCCCGGACGTCGTCCGCCCCGCCGACCAGGATCTCCTCGGGCCCGGGCAGGCGGGCGGGCTCGTCGTCGCGGAGTCGCCGGACCGGCACGGGGGCAGCCCGGCCGGCCCACGCCTCCACGTCCTCCGCGCCGCCGCGCCGGACCCCGAAAGACGTGCCCCTACAGGACCGGCAGCGCCCCGAGGCACCGCAGACGACACAGGTGACTCCCCCCGCGGCGGCGCGGAGGAGCCCGCCGCACGACGCGCAGGCCGCCGGCTCGCCACACGACCTGCAGACCTGGGCGACGCCGTAACCGGGCAGTGGCGAGAACACGAACCCGCGGCGTGTGGTCGCGAGCGCCTTGACGAGTCTCGGGGCGCGCCCGGCGGGTCCCGGCCGAACGACCTCGACAGGGGGCCAACGCCGGGTAGCCGGCGAAACCGTCGGTAACCCCAGCGCCGAGGCCTCGGCCGACGCGCATGCGGAGGCGAGGACGCAGGCGGCTCCCTCGAGCCGAGACCGAGTGAGCGCGACGTCTCGGGCGTGGTAGTAGGGCGCACGGTCCTCCCGGTGCGCGGGATGACTCTCCCTCGCGAGGTAGAGCAGGCCCAACCCATCCAGCGGCGCGAAGACCGCCGGACGCGTGCCGATCACGACGTCGTATCGGCCCGCGCCGATCTCGAGCCAGCGTCGGTAGCGGGAGCGCTTCCCCCCGCCGAGGAACATCGCCGCGCGGTCGCCGAAGGCATCGGCGAGCGCGCTCGCCGTCGCCGGCACCGGTATCGCTTCCGGCACGATGACGATCGCGCGGCGTCCGCCTGCGAGGCAGGCGGCCACCGCATCGACGGCGAGTGACTGTTCGTCGTCCGGAGCCGGGCGTGCCACGAACGCACCCTGCCCGCCACCACCCAGGGCCTCGAGCGCTCGATCCCCGCCCCGATATCCGGCCAGCACGGAACCGGCCGACGGACCACCCGCTCCGTTCATGGTCGCGCCGGCGTCGGGCAGATCCCTCCCCACCTCCTCGGACGCCACCCGAGGAGGCACCGCACGTGCGATCACCGCGGCGAGGGGAGCCACGTACCGCTCGCCCACCCATCGGAAGAGCGCGAGCTGACGCTCGTCGAAGAATCGGACCGGCGAGACGACCTTCTTGACGGCGAGCACGCGTGTCGGCAGGTCTTCGGTCGGTCCGAGGACCCAGCCGCGCGTCGCCCGCCCGTGGAACGACACCTGGACGAGCGAGCCCACGCCAGCGTCCATCTCGGCCGGGAGGTCGTAGGTGAACGGCCTGTCGAGCGACAGCAGGGGCCGGTCGATGCAGACGTCGACCGGGCCCGACAGGCCCTCAGCCGACGAGCCGGCGGAGGTCATCGGCGCGTTCCGTCCCCTCCCAAGGGAACTCCTTGCGCCCGAAGTGTCCGTAGGCAGCGGTCTCCGCGTAGATGGGTCGTGAGAGATCGAGGTCCCGGATGATCGCCGCCGGCCGGAAGTCGAACACGTCCTGGACGGCGGCGAGGATCGCGTCGGGATCCGCGTGCTCGGTCCCGAACGTGTCGAGGTTCATCGACGTGGGATGCGCGGTGCCGATGGCATAGGCCACTTGCAGCTGCGCGCGGTCGGCGAGGCCGGCGGCGACGATGTTCTTGGTGGCGTAGCGGGCCATGTACGCGGCCGACCGGTCCACCTTGGTCGGATCTTTCCCGCTGAAGGCCCCGCCGCCGTGCGGCGCCATGCCGCCGTAGCTGTCGACGATGATCTTCCGTCCGGTGAGCCCCGTGTCCGCCTTGGGCCCGCCGATCTCGAACCGGCCGGTGGGATTGACCATGGGGGGCTTCATCCCTGCCGCATCGATCTCGGGGAACTCCCGGAGCACAGGATCGATCACCTCGGCGATGATGTCCGGCTTCAGCAACGTCTCGACGTCGACCTCTTCCCGATGCTGGGCGGAGATGAGGACGGAGTCGACCCGTACAGGTTTGCCGTCCGCGTATTCGATGGACACCTGACTCTTCCCATCCGGCCGCAGGTACGGAACGACTCCCGCCTTGCGGACGTCGGCCAGTCGCCGAGAGAGTCGGTGGGCCATCGCGATCGGGAGCGGCATCAGCTCC
Source organism: Actinomycetota bacterium (assembly GCA_046714835.1). Taxonomy (GTDB): domain Bacteria; phylum Actinomycetota; class UBA4738; order UBA4738; family HRBIN12; genus JAJNBA01. The sequence continues at coordinate 10,804 of JBKKAE010000294.1, forward strand.
TCGGTCTCGCGGCACGCGAAGCCGAACATCATCCCCTGGTCTCCGGCCCCCAGCAGGTCCAGCTCGTCGCCGGAATGGCCCTCGCGATGTTCGAACGAGTCCTCGACCCCGCGTGCGATGTCCGGAGACTGCTCCTGGATCGCGGTCACGACGCCGCATGTCTCGCCGTCGAGTCCGAACTTGGCGTCGGTGTAGCCGACATCCGTGATCGTCGCGCGGACGACCGACGGGATGTCCACCCAGCCTTCGGTGGTGATCTCGCCCGACACCATCACGAATCCGGTCGTGACCAGGGTTTCGCACGCCACGCGTGAGTGGGGGTCCTCACGGAGAATGGCGTCGAGGATCGAGTCCGAGATCCTGTCGGCGAGCTTGTCGGGGTGACCCTCGGTGACGGACTCCGACGAGAAGAGGTAGGACCGACTCATGCGGGCGCGAGTCTAGCCGCCCGGTCCGACCACCGTCGGCGCGCTTCCGATCAAGCCCACCACACGTTCGATCACGGCGGCAGCCAGCTCGCGCTTGGTCCATCGGCGGAGCTGGACGTCGTCCCCTTCGGCAGCGAGGATCATGGCCTCGTTCATGTCGGAGCCGAATCCGGTGCCGTCTCGTCCGACGAGGT
>JBKKAE010000295.1:0-2664 GCA_046714835.1 Actinomycetota bacterium
GGAGCGACCCTGCCCCACCTGGTCGCTTTCAACCTCGGAGCGGCCCGGGCCGCGGTCGACCTTCCAGAGCCTGCCCTGGGGTGGACGGTGGCCCTGGACTCATCCGATCAGCATTGGGGCGGACCTGGGGCTGCTGCACGGGACCCTTCGACATCGACCCTCGAGGTGGCCGCGGCCTCTTTCGCCCTGCTCGGTCACGCACCCACGCGGGGACGGTAGGCTCCGCCACCATGCGAATCTGGCCTGGAAGCCCCTATCCGCAGGGGGTGACCTGGGACGGCGAGGGCGTGAACTTCGCGCTGTTCAGCGAGCACTCCACCGGCGTCACGCTCTGCCTGTTCGATCATCACGAGGACGAGAAGCCCTCCACCGCGATCCCGTTGCGCGAGCGCACCGACATGATCTGGCACGTGTACCTCCCCGACGTCCGGCCCGGCCAGTTGTACGGGTTCAGGGTGGACGGTCCCTACTACCCGGAGGAGGGCCACCGGTTCAACCCGAGCAAGCTCCTGATCGATCCGTATGCCAAGGCGCTGTCGGGCAACATCACGTGGAGCGACGCCCTGTACGGGTACACGATCGGCGACGAGGCCGAGGACCTGTCGTTCGACGACCGCGACAGCGCCGGGGGAATGCCGAAAAGCGTCGTCATCGACAGGTCGTTCGAGTGGGGCGGCGACACCCTTCCTCGCACTCCATGGAATCGCAGCGTCATCTACGAATGCCACGTCCGGGGCATGACCATGCTGCACCCCGGCATCCCCGATCCGCTTCGAGGGACGTTTCTCGGCCTGGCCCAGGATCCGATCATCGACCACCTGAAGGCCCTTGGCGTCACGGCGATCGAACTCATGCCCGTCCACCAGTTCATTGCCGACCGGCGGCTCGTCGACATGGGTCTAACGAACTACTGGGGATACAACTCCATCGCTTACCTCGCGCCACACGCCGGCTACGGCACCGGTGGAGCGGCCCAGCAGGTGTACGAGTTCAAGACCATGGTCAAGACCATGCACCGGGCCGGCATCGAGGTCATCCTGGACGTGGTCTACAACCACACCGGCGAGGGCAACCACCTCGGGCCGACGCTCTCGATGCGCGGCATCGACAACGACGCCTTCTACCGGCTGATGCCGGACGACAGGCGCTTCTACATGGACTTCACCGGCACCGGCAACAGCCTGAACATGCTCCATCCGAGGACCATCCAGCTCATCATGGACAGCCTCCGCTACTGGATTTTGGACATGCACGTCGACGGCTTCCGGTTCGACCTGGCGTCGACGCTGGCCCGCGAGCTGTACGAGGTGAACCGGCTGGGAACCTTCTTCGACATCATCCAGCAGGACCCCGTGATCTCGCAGGTGAAGCTCATCGCGGAGCCGTGGGACGTCGGCCCCGGTGGCTACCAGGTTGGGAACTTCCCTGTGGGATGGGCCGAGTGGAACGGCAAGTACCGCGACTGCGTCCGCAAGTTCTGGAAGGAGGAGCCCGGCCAAGTCCCCGAGCTGGCGTACCGCCTGTCGGGGTCGAGCGACCTGTACGCGGAGGGCGGACGGCGGACGTACGCCACGATCAACTTCGTCACCGCGCACGACGGATTCACCCTGAACGACCTCGTCAGCTACGAGCAGAAGCGCAACTGGGAGAACGGCGAGGAGAACCAGGACGGCGCCGACGACAACTGGAGCCGCAACTGGGGAGCCGAGGGCCCCACTGAGTCCAGGGCGGTCCGGCGCATGCGGGAGAGGATGAAGCGGAACCTCCTGGCGACGCTGATCTTCTCGCAGGGGGTCAGGATGATCCTGGCGGGCGACGAGATCAGCCGGACCCAGAACGGCAACAACAACGCCTACTGCCAGGACAACGAGACCAGCTGGGTGAACTGGAACCTCACCCCCGAGGACCGTGAGCTCCTGGAGTTCACGCGGGAGTGCCTGCAGATCTTCGAGGAGAACCCCGTGCTGAGACGGCGGAGCTTCTTCTCCGGCCGCCCCATGTCGGGAGATGGAGTCAAGGACCTCATGTGGCTACGCCCCGACGCCCAGGAAATGACCGACGATGACTGGGGCGACGAGGAGAACCGGATCCTGGGGATGCTTCTGCACGGGCGGGCCACCGACGAGGTGGACGACCGCGGCCGTCCCATCTATGGCAGCACTCTCCTCTTGCTCCTGAACGGCGGTTCCCGGTCGCGCGCATTCAGCATGCCGCGGCAGGAACGGATCGGTGAGTGGGAGGAGCTCCTCAACACGGCACGCTCCGGCCGACGGATCGTTCGCAAACCGACGACCAACCTCATTGCACACTCCCTGATCCTTCTTCGGTACAGCGAGGGCGTGACGTCCTGAGCACCCGGGCCAACCCAGTCGCCACCTATCGGATCCAGTTCCATCGCGCTTTCGGTTTTGAGAAGGCTCGCCGCCTGGTCCCCTACCTGCGGTCGCTCGGCATCTCGCACCTGTACGCCTCCCCGATCTTCGCCGCCGCTCCCGGCAGCACCCATGGCTACGACGTGGTGGATCCGACCAGGTTGAACCCTGAGCTCGGATCCGAGGCGGAGTTCGAGGCCCTCTCGGACGCCTTGCGCGCCCACGGGATGGGCCTGCTCCTCGACATCGTGCCAAACCACATGGCTGCCTCCGCTGAGAACCCCTGGTGGAC
>JBKKAE010000296.1:0-3469 GCA_046714835.1 Actinomycetota bacterium
CCCCGACAAGAAGGCCTGGGAACAGAACCGGTATCGCGTCTTCTCCACGATGCAGAAGGAAGAGGCAGCCGGCCAGGGTGCACCCAAGTACAAGGCGGTGCTCACCTTCGAGGACATCCTCAAGACCGTCGGCTACCTGGTGAACCTGCACGCCGGCCACGAGGGCTATGACACCGACGACATCGACCACTTCGGCAACCGCCGCATCCGGTCGGTGGGCGAGCTGATCCAGAACCAGATCCGGATCGGTCTCTCTCGCATGGAGCGCGTCGTGAAGGAGCGGATGACCACGCAGGACGTCGAGGCGATCACGCCGCAGACCCTGATCAACATCCGACCCGTCGTTGCCTCCATCAAGGAGTTCTTCGGGACGTCGCAGCTCTCCCAGTTCATGGACCAGACGAACACCCTCGCGGGGCTCACCCACAAGCGCCGTCTGTCCGCGCTCGGCCCCGGAGGTCTCTCGCGAGAGCGCGCAGGCTTCGAGGTTCGCGACGTCCACCCGTCCCACTACGGCCGGATGTGTCCGATCGAGACGCCTGAGGGCCCGAACATCGGCCTGATGGGATCGCTCTCCAGTTTCGGCAGGATCAACGAGTTCGGTTTCATCGAGACCCCGTATCGCCGGGTCGAGAACGGCAAGGTCACCGCGAAGATCGATTACCTGTCGGCCGACGAAGAGGACAAGCACGTCATCGCGCAGGCCAACGCCCGGCTGTCGTCCGACGGCACCTTCCAGGACAGCCAGGTCTTGGTGCGCCGCAAGGGTGGTGAGGTCGACCAGGTTGCCCCCGACGAGATCGATTACATGGACGTCTCGCCGAAGCAGCTCGTCTCCGTCGCCGCCGCATTGATCCCCTTCCTCGAGCACGACGACGCCAACCGCGCCTTGATGGGCGCCAACATGCAGCGCCAGGCGGTGCCGCTGCTCCGAGCCGAATCTCCGCTGGTCGGGACCGGTGTCGAGTTCCGTGCCGCGGTCGATGCCGGTGACGTGGTGCTCGCCGACGAGGCGGGCACGGTCGAGGACGTGTCGGCCGTGGACATCGTCGTCAAGGAGAAGACCGGCAAGCTCCGCACCTACGACCTCATCAAGTTCCGCCGGACCAACCAGGGGACCAACTTCAACCAGAAGCCGGTCGTCGACATCGGGGAGAAGATCGCCAAGGGTCAGGTCATCGCGGACGGTCCCTCTACCGACCAGGGTGAGATCGCCCTCGGGAAGAACCTCCTCGTCGCCTACATGCCGTGGGAGGGCCATAACTACGAGGACGCGATCATCATCTCGGAGCGTCTGGTCAAGGACGACGTCCTGACCTCCATCCACATCGAGGAGCACGAGGTCGACGCCCGCGACACCAAGCTGGGGGCCGAAGAGATCACCCGCGACATCCCCAACGTCTCGGAGGAGATCCTGAAGGACCTCGACGAGCGTGGGATCGTGCGGATCGGTGCCGAGGTCAACCCCGGCGACTACCTCGTCGGCAAGGTGACGCCCAAGGGCGAGACCGAGCTCACTCCCGAGGAGCGGCTCCTGCGCGCGATCTTCGGCGAGAAGGCACGCGAGGTCCGCGACACCTCGCTCAAGGTGCCGCACGGCGAGTCCGGCAAGGTCATCGGCGTTCGCGTGTTCAACCGCGACGACGGCGACGAGCTGCCGCCGGGTGTGAACCAGCTCGTACGCGTGTACGTCGCGCAGAAGCGGAAGATCTCCGACGGCGACAAGCTCGCCGGCCGGCACGGCAACAAGGGCGTGATCTCCACCATCCTGCCCGAGGAGGACATGCCCTTCCTCGAGGACGGCACGCCGGTGGACATCATCCTGAACCCGCTGGGCGTCCCCTCGCGGATGAACCTGGGACAGGTGCTCGAGGCGCATCTCGGGTACGCCGCGATGGTCGGGTTCGACAAGGACGGCGAGGACCACACGGGACCGGTGCATATCGCGACGCCGGTCTTCGACGGTGCCAAGGAGGACGAGATCCTCTCGGCACTCCGCAGCTCGCACCCCAGCTCGGACGGACAGAAGCTGGTGAACGACGTCGGCAAGGCGCAGCTGTTCGACGGGCGGAACGGTCAGCCCTACGCGGAGCTGGTCACCGTCGGTGTGGCCTACATCCTGAAGCTGCTGCACCTGGTGGACGACAAGATCCACGCTCGGTCGACCGGTCCCTACTCGATGATCACGCAGCAGCCGCTGGGCGGGAAGGCCCAGTTCGGCGGGCAGCGGTTCGGGGAGATGGAGGTCTGGGCGCTCGAGGCCTACGGAGCCGCCTACGCGCTCCAGGAGCTGCTCACCATCAAGTCCGACGATGTCTTGGGCCGCGTGAAGGTCTATGAGGCGATCGTGAAGGGCGAGAACATCCCCGAGCCGGGGATCCCCGAGTCCTTCAAGGTGCTGATCAAGGAGATGCAGTCGCTCTCCCTGAACGTCGAGGTTCGCTCGGCGACGGGTGACGAGATCGAGCTGCGCGAGACCGACGAGGACGTCTTCCGGGCGGCCGAGGAGCTGGGGATCGATCTCAGCCGGCGCGAGCCGGCGGGGGCGGACTTCGATTGAGCCGCGGGAATACGCAAGCGTTCCAGTTGATGCGGGGGATCGGTTGAGGAGGCGGGGCTGAGTGCTGGATGTGAACTACTTCGATGAGCTTCGGATCGGGCTGGCGACAGCCGACCAGATCCGTGCATGGTCAAACGGAGAGGTCAAGAAGCCGGAGACGATCAACTACCGCACGCTGAAGCCCGAGAAGGACGGCCTCTTCTGCGAGCGGATCTTCGGACCGACGCGCGACTGGGAATGCCACTGCGGCAAGTACAAGCGTGTTCGGTTCAAGGGGATCATCTGCGAGCGCTGCGGCGTCGAGATCACCCGTTCCAAGGTCCGCCGCGACCGTATGGGCCACATCGAGCTCGCCGCTCCCGTCACCCACATCTGGTACTTCAAGGGCGTTCCCTCGCGCCTGGGCTACCTGCTGGACATCGCGCCGAAGGACCTCGAGCGCATCATCTACTTCGCCGCCTACGTGGTCACCCGCATCGACGACGAGCGGCGTCACAAGGACCTCCCAGGCATCGAGGAAGAGATCGAGGGTGAGAAGCGCGAGATCGAGGCCGACCGGGACGATCAGGTCAAGCGCCGGCTGTCCGGGCTCGAGGACCGGCTGAAGGAGCTCGAGGCCGAGGGCGCCAAGGGTGCACAGCTCTCGGCGGCCAAGCGCGAGGCCCAGCGTGACGTCGAGAAGATCCACGAGGCCGCCGGTCGCGACAGCCAGCACCTGGACGACGTGGTGTCCGCGCTCAAGAGCCTGAAGGTGAAGCAGCTGGTCGCGGACGACATCGTCTACCGGTCGCTCCGCGAGCGATTCGCGGACTACTTCGACGGTGGGATGGGTGCTGAGGCCATCAAGCGGCTGCTCTCCGACTACGACGTCGTGGCCGAGGGCGAGACCCTCCGCGAGACGATCGAGAA
>JBKKAE010000297.1:0-6650 GCA_046714835.1 Actinomycetota bacterium
CCTAAACCCGAAACAGTTCCTCAACCGCATGTTCTTCGCGCCTCTGCGCGCCAGAGGGTTGCCCAGGGACGTTGCGGCGTCGCTGACTTCGCTGGAGAAGTTTGTGACGACACTGGAACATGCCCGATGAGGTCGGTCGGTCACCGAGCTCCGACTCTCCGTTCCGGAAGCGGGAGGGCGCCTCCTCCCCCTAGCGGTCGCGGCGTGTGGAGGACGAGATCTAGTCGGAATCGTCTGTGTCGAACAAGCCCGCCTCGCCTCTCGATGCGAGTTCCGCCATCTGCTCAAGGACCGCCTCGGCCGTTGTACCTCGCTCGATCGCCAGCTCCTGAGCGAGGAAGATGATGGTCTCGAGAATGGCCGGGATGAATCCCGGCTCTTGGGCGGCCTCACGTCCGACACGGTCGACTCCGTCGGTATCGCCTCGGTGGGCGGCGAGAGCCAATCCGATGATCGTGGACCTCTCGTGCGCTCCCATGCCTCAGAGCATAGCTTCGGCGTTTCCGCTCGCTCTGTTTAGCCGTCGACTAGCCCTCACCGGGCTCCTTCCTGTCGTTCTTCTCTCTACGCGTTAGGTCGGCCATGCGGGTCGAACGCGAAGCCAAACGGGTCGATCACATCCTCCGGCGGCCGCCTGATCGGGCTCCTCAAGAAGGAGGATGCCGCGCGGGTCGCGCTCGAGCACCCCCGACACCACGAGGCAGCGGAGGACGAGACGGGATGATGCGCGACGAGGAGATGTCGACATCGAACGAGCAGGGGATGCCGCTGCGCCTCATCTGCAGGACGTGCGGAACCGCCATGGAGCTCTGCGCATTCTGCGAGCGTGAGGACTGCCGCCGGGCGATCTGCTATCGGTGCCTTCGCATCCAGGTCGGACAAGCGCTCCCACATCCCTCCCACACACGGCGGGTGAGCCCTTGGTCGCGATCCTACGTCCCGAAGTGTTCCGCGATAAGGCTCTCGAGCGAAGCTCCATCCAGCGGTCCCACCCATACGTCCGCGATCTCCCCGCCGGGTCGTACGAAGATCGTCGTCGGCATCCCGATGGCGCCCGTGGCGTCGAAGAAAGACCCGACGGGGTCGAAGCCGGTCGGATAGGTGATGCCTGTCTGCCGCGCGAGCTCGATGCTCGCGTCGCGAGAGTCTCGCTGAGAGATGCCCAGGAACCCGACCTGGTCGGCCTGCTGTCGGTGCACCTGTTCGAAGGCAGGCAACTCGGAGACGCAGCTCGGGCACCCAGACGCGAAGAAGTTGATCACCAGAGGACGATCCGAGAAGTCGGCGTAGTCCACTGACCCCTGTCCGTTGAGGGCGGGGAGTCGAAGTGACTCGAGCTTGCCGCCCGGACGGAGATCGCCCGCGTACGCGACACCGCCCGAATCGTCCCGGCCGAGGAGGATCACTGCCGTGACCACCATCAGAAGGGCGGTCAACGAGATCGCCCACTGGACACGTGTTGCTCGCCGCGCGGCGTCGCTTCGACTCAGGCGTCCGGCGGTCAACCAGACGCACCGCCAGGGTGACGCCGGTCGGTCGAAGACAGGAGCACCGCTCCCCGAACCCGATCCCGAAGGCCGAACGGGACAGGTTCGCGAGCATCCTCCGCCACCCGCCTTCCGAACCGACCGAGCAGAACCTCCCGCCAGCAGTCCTCACAGTCGAGGAGATGATGCTCGAACCAGCGACGCGCTCGAACGGAGAACTCGCCCGAGACGTACTCGGCCGAGTTGCGCTCCGGATCGTGACGCCGCAACCGCAGCCAACGCTTCATCGTTCTTCCACCTCCTGTACCTCGTCCCACAGGAGCACGGCGAGGCTGCGGCGTCCTCGGTGGAGGCGCGATAGGACCGTTCCCTTCGGAGTGCTCATCGCACGCGCTGCCTCGACGGTGGAGAACCCCGCCAGATCGACGAGCGTGATCGCCACCCGCTGCTCCTCGGGGAGCCGCCGCATCGCCTCGTACAGCGATTTGCTTTCGACCGCTTCCACCGCGGCCCTCTCCGGATCGGCGGATCGTGGAGCGCGGAACTCGCGGTCCCCGATCGGGACCTCCAGAGGCCGATGAGCCAGGGCGCGGTACCTGGACCGCCCGAGGTTCAGACAGATGGTTGCGATCCACGGCTCCACGCGCCTTGGGCGACGCCGGTCCCTCCAGGCCCGGTAGGCAGCAAGGTAGGTCTCTTGCACCAGGTCCTCCGCATCCTGCGGTCTGTCGGTGAGCCTGCGGGCCAGGTTGTAGACGAGCTCCATGGCCCCGATCGTCGCGCGCAGGAAGTCCTCGTGATCTTCGCGCATGGTCATCCACTCATCCAGGACGTTCGACGAGAGCTCGTGATTCCCGAAGGGGGAGGGGAATCTCGTCAGGGCGCCGGCGTCCGTTCCATCGGGAGACGCGAGCCGCCCGATCCCGGCTCCACGCAACGTGCCAAGGTGGATCCAGAAGATGACGAAGCCGATCCCCGCCGGGGCGGTCCTCATCGCCGGCGCCTTCGCGCTGGTGACCTCCGGATGCGGATCGGACGGAGAGGGTGGGGCGAAGACGGACCACGCACCAGGCGTTGCCAGCCCATCACCCATCCAGGGACCGCTCGTGGACCCCGACGAGATCCTGTCGGGTGGACCGCCTCCCGACGGGATCCCGCCGATCGACGAGCCGAAGTTCCTCGAGGCCGAGGAGGTCGGGTTCCTCGAGGTTCAGGAGCCGGTGATCGCGGTCGAGGTCAACGACGTCGCGAAAGCATACCCGATCCGGATCCTGATGTGGCACGAGATCGTGAACGACGACTTCGATGGGGTTCCCGTCGTCGTAACGTACTGCCCCCTCTGCAACACGGGCATCGCCTTCCTCCGGCCCACCATCGACGGGGAGCTGCTCGACTTCGGCACGAGCGGCAAGCTCTACCGCTCCAACCTCGTCATGTACGACCGTCAGACGAACTCGTATTGGCCGCAGGCCCTCGGACTGGCAGTCGTCGGGCCGCTCCTGGGAGAGCAGCTCGAGTTCGTCCCAGCCCGGATCTTGTCCTGGGGTGACTGGCGCCAGGCTCATCCTGAAGGCCTCGTCCTGTCCACGGATACGGGACATCGCCGCGACTACGGGTCGAACCCATACGAGGGCTACGAGGAGACGGACCGCCCGTTCCTCTTCGTCGGCGATCCCGACCCTCGGCTGCCGGCGACGGAGCACGTCCTCGGTGTGGCAGGGAAAGAGACCGTCGCGTTCCCGTACTCGGAGCTCGAGCGGCTCTCGTCGGGGGGGGTGACGGTGGTGCACCGTTCCGTCGGGGAACAACGTCTTGTCGTGTTCTGGAAAGCGGGGACCGTCTCCGCCCTCGATGCTCCCGAGATCCCCGAGTCGGCGGCTGTGGGCGCGGCGGCCGCATACATACCGGAGGTCGGGAACAGACGATTGACCTTCGTCGTACGGGACGGGGAGATCGTAGACGACCAAACCGGCAGCACGTGGACGATCGCGGGCGAAGCGACGGAGGGGCCGATGGCGGGGAATCGCCTCGAGGTCGCGATAGCGATCGATAGCTTCTGGTTCGACTGGGCCGCCTTCCACCCGGAGACTGCCATCTTCCGGGCGGCCTGATACTCGAGCTCGCACCGAGGATGTCCATCGGCGAGACGTTCTCAGCGGCCTCATCCACGAGTACCACGCGGCCGCCGTATGATGGAAACCGGGTTTCGGACCCCTACAGGAAGCCCGGATCGCCTGAGGTGCTCGTGCGATCCGTCATAGCCCACGACGACGTCGACATTGCCGTACGCGTCCTGTAACTGTGAACGCCTCAACCCGTCAGTGCTCGGCGGCGACGACCTCCGCCTTCGTCTCGTGGACGGTGCCCGGCGCGTGCTCGGGCGACGCGTAGACCGTGTACAGGTTCAGGTCCTCGTCCCCCGCGTTCACGAAGTTGTGTTTGGTCCCGCCGGAACGAACACCAGGCGCCCGGGCCCTATCGGGGTCCGCTCGCCCTCCAGGACCGCCTCCCCGGAACCGGTAACGAAGACCAGCATCTGATCGACGTGGTCGTGAGTCTCCTCGCCGGATCTCACCGCCGGGCGGGATGCTCATCAGTACGACCTGGCAGTGCTCACCTGTCTCGACAACCCGTGGGAAGGACGAGTTCTCCATCGCCGATCCGACGATGTCCTTATTGACTGCGATCGTCCGCTCCTCTCGGCCTATCGGCGCATCGGCATCGAGATCGACCCCGAACTCTCCGCGACCGACCAGGTCGTTCGCCTGCCGTTCCCGTAGGAGCTGCGGGCCGCCGCCGAACCGATCTCATCGCTCGGAGGCTGCCCCCCGAAACTCGAGCGCGTAGGTCCATCGAACCGGGTCGTCGGCGTGTTCGAAGCGGAGCAGGCGGCCCTCCTCGCCCCCGGGGAGCAGCACGGGCAGGCCGACATGATCAGCCTGCGGCCACAGCTCCTCGCGCGTTCTTGCTTCCAGATCGACCAAGGTCATCGGCTGGTCGCCATTCCTCTCCGGCAGCATCTGCCAGGCCTCGTCCTCGATCCTGCGGTACCGCACGAACCGGGGAGTGGCGTGCAGGAACACCCGTTCGTCAGGCTGCTTCCACGCCTTCCCGAACGGTCGCCATCGTTCGCCGTCTCTCGATGTCTCCACGACCCAGCACTCGTCGGCAGCCATCTGATCGCGGTCCCTCCTCGGGCATCAGAGGTGGGCATCCGCCCGTCAGGATCCGAAGGTGTTCGGAGCGACGACCGGCACGGGGCAGTTCACCGTGAAGACCGCTCCGTCTGTGTCAGGCGTGCCGGGGAACTCCTCGAGCTCGCCCGCATCTCGGGCGGCCCAGATCTCGTCCTGGTTCTCGAGCACACGCGCCTCCGCGCCGTCGGACCAAGCATACGTGTAGTGGTCCCAGTACGGGCTCCACGCCGGGTCGCCGGCCGACGCGTCGAACACCGACGGCTGTCCACCCATCGGGCCGGAACCCTCGATACCGCCCATGAACACGTTGGTCCGCCCGGTGGCGCCGGCCTCGGTCGACCCGGCGAGCTTAGGCGAGCTCGCGATCTGCATGCCTTCGGCCATGGGAGGAAGCGACGTGTCGCACACGATGTACCTCGAGTCCGGGAAGCACTCGTGCAGCTTGAAGGTCACCTCGAGCGCCGCGGTGTCCGGGGCCGACACCAGCTGACCTGTACCAAGGTAGTCGGTGAGCTCGGTGTCCACGGGCAATGAACCGCCCGGCCAGGCGACGACGGGGCCGTTGAGCACCACGGCGAGGTCGGTGACGTCGAGATCGCCCGCCTCGGCGGCCTGACGGACGTCGTCGGCCGACGTCAACTCGCCCGGGGAGCCTTTCCACGCGACCTCGTGCAGGTTCCACGCCGGCGTGTAGTCCTTGCGACCCGGCAGCGAGCTGAGCACCACGGGGGCATCGGCGCCGCGCACGATCCATGCGGCGCCGGTGAGCCCGGCCGCAGCGAGCCCTGCGATCTTCGGCACGTACACGAGCTGCTCCTGGGTCGCGTGGTCCTGATCCGAGGCGTCGGTCCGGATGAAGTAGGCGGGGTCACCCTCGACGACGGCCTCGTGGAGTCGGAACGTCACCCAGCCGAACGCCCCTGCCCACTCGCCGGAGGTCAGGGCGAAGTCGATCACGTCGCCGACGATCGCGGTTCCCTCGACGTCGGCCGCCGACGTCGACGGCGATGCCGACGCTGATGCTGCGGGTCCGTCGTCATCTGCGCCACATGCCGCGAGGATCGCGGGCAGAGACGCCCCCGCCACCCCAAGCGTCAGTCCCCTCCGGCCGACCAGTCCCATGAACCCACGTCGATCGATCCGTTGCGTTCCAGGCACGAGCGATCCCTCCCCCGGGTCGACATCACGACATCAGACGGTAGGACGCCCACGCCCCTGATCCGATTCCGTCCCTGCAGTGATTGGTTCGGGGCGATCGTCGCCAGGGCCAGCACGATGCCGGCGAGCAGCAACCCGAGTCCGACCTCGCGGAGCGGTCCCAGCCAGGGGAAGCGTGCTGCGACGGTGACCGGGTCGGTCTCGCCGACGGTCGTGAGGCAGCCCACGAACTGCACGACCTCGATCACCAAGCCCGTCATCATCAGAGCGATGAAGGCCTTGGCGGTCGCCGGCATCGACAAGGTCGTGACCTTCAGCCCGAGGCACTCCTGCACCTCACCGCCTTCGGTCCGCAGTGCGTGGAGGATCGTGCCGAGCAGCGACGAGATCCCCGCGAAGGGCCCGTGGGGGTCGAAAGCTCCGATTCCTCACGCTGCGACGTTGAAGTACTCCTGGGATCAGCCCGCCGAGTAGGTCGCGTCGGTGAACGCCTCGCAGACGCTCCTAGGTTTTCTCGCGCATCCCCCAGGCGAGGGGTTAGCCGGGAACGACCAGCGCGATCACCGCTGCGACCATGATGATCGCAAGGATCAGGACCACGAGTGCTACCCGTCCTATCACCAAGCCGTGCTCGAGCCGAAGGCTCCGTGCCAGGCGCATAAGGCGCGGATGGCCCGTGAGTCAGATCGCGAAAGCGCAGCCGTTCCAGTAGGCCTCCACTCGCTTCTTGCGGTACCCCTTCACGTCGAAGTGGAGTTCATCGGGAGCGGGCCGAGCACCGGGATCGAACCAGAGCTCGAACTCCTTG
>JBKKAE010000298.1:0-4409 GCA_046714835.1 Actinomycetota bacterium
TCGTTGATCGACCCCGCGACGATCCAGCGCTTGGCCCGTGCGGCGATCTTCCCGACACGGTCGGTCAGCGGTCCGGGGATCTCCTCGGCCACGCGGCGTTCCCAATCACCGGTTCCGCCCGACGTGAACCCGTCGACGCCAGTGAGGTAGAGCTCCGGGAAGATCATCAGGTCGACGTCGGGGAACGCACGGCGCGCGACCCGGACGTGGTCTTCGAACTTGTCGAGGGTCGCGGGCGGGTCCCAGGCGACGGGCGCGACCTGCGCGGACAACACGGTGAGGATCCGGCTCACGCGTCGGACCCTAGCAGCGGCGACTCATTCCTGGGGGCTACGCTCGCGCTGGCGCGCTCGCTCATGAGCCCCAGACCCCCGCTCAGGCGCGCTGGGGCTGGAGCTCGGCGATCAACTCGTCGACGCCCCGCGCGAGCTGCTCCCGCCACCACGTCTGGCCTTCCGGGGGAAGCGTGGAGATCGGGTCGTAGTAGTGGTAGCGGCGGGTGAACGCCTCCGGGTCCTCGCTCTCGATCCCGGTCCGGTAGTTCTTCGTCCAGCTCGAGACCCCACGCACCCGGTCGTACTCGGTGACCTGATGCGCCCAGCGCTTGCCGACGAACGGCACGTCGACCACCATCCGCGGCGTTGCGAATCCGGGCAGGTAGCCCATGATCGAATGCTGCAGATCCTGCACTTCCCAGACGGCGGTCCGCCAATGCTCCGCGTTCGGGATCATGTCGCAGATGTAGAAGTAGTACGGAAGGATCTTCGCGTGATCGAGGAGCATGAAGCAGAGATCGAGGAGCTGCTGCGGCGTCGTGTTCACCCCGCGGAGCAGCACACCCTGGTTCCGGACGTCGCGGAACCCGGCGTCGAGGAACACCTTCGTCGCACGGCCCACGAGCGGCGTCACCTGTTGGGCGGCGTTCACGTGGGTGTGGACGGCGATGTCCACGCCGCGCGCGTTGGCGCGTGAGGCCATCCGCTCCGCGGCTGCACGCACCTCGTCCTGGAGGAAGTGCTGCGGGATGCCCATCAGGCCCTTGGTGGCCAGGCGGATGTCACGGACGTTCTCGATGTCGAGAAGGCCGTTCACGAAGGTCTCGAGCCGCTTGATCGGCACGTTCGCCATGTCACCGCCGGACACGACCACATCCCGCACGCTCGGCGTCCGCTTGAGGTAGTTGAGCATCGCCTCCCAACGCTCGTTCTGCTTCGCCTCGAACTTGTACTTGAGGACCTGGACTGTGTCGTTGCCGACCAGGTCCATCCGCGTGCAGTGTCCGCAGTACTGGGGGCAGGTCGGGATGAGCTCGGCGAGGACCTTGGTGGGGTACCGGTGCGTGAGCCCTTCGACCGCCCACATGTCGGCCTCGTGCAGGGAGTCACGCGACGCGAGTGGGTGTGACGGGAACTCCTGCCCCCGGTCGCTGAAGGCGGGCGCCATGTAGAGCCGGACCGGATCGGCCCGAAGGTCGTGCTCGTCCATCGTGTTGATCATCTGGGGCGGCAGGAGCATCGACATCGTGGCGCGCTCCTGTTGGTCGCGCTCGATGTCGGCGAGGAGATCGTCTCGGAGGTGCTCGCCGAGAGCCTCTTTGAACTCCTTGAGGTTCTTGACCGTGTGCGCACGCTGCCACTGCGCGGACTCCCATCGCTCGACGGTGACGTCTCGGTAGCCAGGGAGCCGGGTCCAGTCGGGCTCCATGTATGCCCGCTGGAGCGGGTACGTGAAGGGCTGTGGCGCCGCGTGGGCGTGGGGATCCCGGTGCCCCGGACGGCCGGGGCTCTGGGTGATGAACTCGACGCTCATCGATCCTTACCTTTCATCGAACCTGTTGGCCGTCGATCTTGGGTAGATCAGATCCCCGCACAGAGCGAGGCGTGGGGTCAGTCTACCCGAAGGAAATCCTGTCAATGGCGCTCGTCACCGGACGATGTCCGGTTGGAGCTGTCGAGCTAGGTATCGGCTAGCGCCGGCCGCCTCTGAACGAACCGCCGCCTCTGTTATCCCGGCGAGGCCGGCGCTCGATCTGGATCTCCGGAGCCTTCTTCGGCAGCCTCGCCTGCATCGGCGCGTGGCCGGTCCGCTCGAATCGCGCCCAGATGTGGTCGGGTTGCTGCTTGCGCTCGGTCTCCCGCCATCCGTTCGCGAGCAGGTGCTTCAGGCGGGCCGCGGCGGTCTTGCGCAGCTTGTCGCTGCCCGGCACTCGGACGTAGAGGCGTTCGTGGAGGACCTGCTTGTACTCGGCCATGGGTCGGAAAGGGTAACAGGGAGCGTCCTTCAGCGGCTCATCAGCACCGCCGATAGCAGAATCACATGGACGCACCTCAGGTCTCGTCCCCGGTCGCCGATCCGGCGGCCGATGTCGGCGTGTCGAGCGCAGCTTCGTCGTTCGCGCTGCTGTCGGAGTCCCTCGCGAACGTCGGGCGTGAGCTCGGTGCCGATCGCGTCTACGTGTTCGAGAACATCCGGGACCCCGACGGCCGGCTGTGGATGAACCTCACCTCCGAGTGGCTCCGGAACGGCACCCGGGGCCTGTTCGATGCCCCCGATACGAAGCTGCACCCCTATTCCCCCGACTTCACGCGTTGGATCGAAGTCCTCGGAGAGCGCGACGTGTTGACGGGATCGGTGGGTCAGCTCCCGGATCCCGAGCGGCGGATCCTGTCGGCAGAGGGAACGGCGTCGATCGTGGCCGTCCCGATCTTCCTTCAGGACGGGTGGTGGGGCTACCTGGGTGCGGACGACTGCAGCGCCGGCCGGATCTGGGGCCCTGCCGAGATCGAACTGTTGACGGTGCTGGCCGGCGCGATCGCCGCAGACGTCGAGCGCCAGCGGAGGATGTCCACGGAGGAGATCCTGGGCGATCGATTCCGTTCGATCGTCCAGCACGTGCCTGCGGTGACCTACATCGATGCGATCGACGACGGCGCGTCGACGCTGTACGTGAGCCCGCAGGTCGAAGAGCTGCTCGGTTATCCGCCGCACGAGTGGATGGGCGACGGCGATCTCTGGCTCCGGGTCATCCATCCTGAGGATCGCGTGCGCGCCGCCGCCGAGAACCAGCGCCACAACGAGACCGGCGAGTTGTTCTCACTCTACTACCGAATCTACCGGAAGTACGGTCGCCTCGTCTGGATCCACGACGAGGCGACGATTATCCGCGACGAACGCGGGGTCCCCACGTTCTCGATCGGCATGATGATCGACGTTACCGAGATGAAGCGAGGCGACGAGAAGGTCGCCTTCCTGACGTATCACGACGAGCTGACCGGTCTGCCGAGCCGCGCGATGTTCGAGGAGCTTCTGGAGCTCTCGATCACCCGCGCGAGACATCACGAGGCGTCCGTGGCCGTCATGTGCGTCGACATCGACGACTTCCGCCTCGTGAACGACTCGCTCGGGCGGCTCGCGGGGGACGAGGTTCTCAACGTGGTCGCCGGCCGTCTCCGAGAAGCCGCGCGCGAGACGGATCTGGTGGCGCGGCGCTCGGGCGATACGTTCCTGCTGCTCCTGGCGGACCTCGAACGCGAGGGTGACGACGTCGAGCTTGCGGTGGCCAGAGCCGAGACGGCAGCACAGCGCATCCTGGATTCCCTCGCCATCCCGTTCCGCGCGGGCGGGACGGAGCTCTACGTGTCCGCATCCATCGGGGTCAGCCTGTTCCCCCAGGACGGTGACGAGACGGGCAGCCTGCTACGCAACGCGGAGGCCGCGATGCTCGAGTCGAAGAAGGGTGGCCATGCCTACGTGGTCTCCAACCGGGGTGCGCTGGACTCTTCAGCCAAGCTCCGGTTCGTGACGAGGCTCCGGAAGGCCGTGGAGAGCCAGCGGTGGGCGCTTCACTACCAGCCGATCCTCGAGCTCGAGACCGGTCGCATGCAGGGAGTCGAGGCGCTGATCCGCTGGATCGAACCCGACGGAACGATGGTTCCGCCCGGAGACTTCATCCCCCTCGCCGAGGAGCTCGGTCTCATCGAAGCGATCGGAGATTGGGTCGTGCGGGAGCTCGTGTACCAGGCGCAGGCCTGGCGCGAGTTGGACATCGATCTCGACATCAGCTTCAACCTGTCGCCCCGGCAGTTCTGGCAGCCGGACCTCGCGAGGGGGATCCTCGAGCGGATCCGCGAGGGAGGCATCGATCCTTCGAAGATCGTGGTCGAGATCACGGAGTCGTCCGCGATGACCGACCCGGACAAGGCGCAGACGATCCTGGAGGCTCTGCACGCCGGCGGATTGCGTATCGCGATCGACGATTTCGGCACGGGGTATTCCTCGCTGGCGCGGATCCGAGACATGCCGGTGGACGTGCTGAAGATCGACCGCTCGTTCGTGAGCGGCGTCGATGTCGACCCGCAGAACCAGAGCATCGTCTCGGCGTTCATCGAGCTGTCCCGAGGGCTCGGGGT
>JBKKAE010000299.1:0-2766 GCA_046714835.1 Actinomycetota bacterium
GAACGAGGTCGTCAAGAACATCCCGGTCGGCCTCGAACCGCGCGGGATCGCGGTCGGGTTCGGCAGCGTGTGGGTCGCGCTGGCCGGTTCACACCAGGTGGTACGGATCGACCCCCAGACGAACGACGTGACACACACGATCGGCGTGGGCAACGCGCCGGGGGCGCTGGCGGTGAGTGCCGACGCCGTGTGGGTCGTGAACACCCTGGACGACACGGCCATGGAGATCGACCCTCGCACGAACACGGTCGTGGACACGAGAGGCGTAGGGGACGGCCCGTCGGGGATCGCGGTCGTGCAGGGGTCCATGTGGGTGACGAACGAATGGGACGGCACGCTCTCGCGGATAGAGCCCGGTCAGACGTCGGCCAGTCCCATCGTGATTGGGAGCGTCCCACAGGGCCTCGCGGGTGTGAACGGCGACCTCTGGGTCTCGGTTCGTGGGACGGCGACATCGCATCGAGGAGGAACGCTGCGTGTGGTCGCGAGCGACCCCCCGCATTCGCTTGATCCGGGGAACTCCTATGACTCCGTCGCGTGGGAAGTGCTGCACCTGATCGGGGACGGTCTGGTCGCATTCGAGCCGACTGGCGGGAGGCTCGTCCCCGACCTGGCCACCGCGATACCAACACCGACCGACGGCGGCCGGACGTACACGTTCCAGCTGCGACCGGGGATCCGATACTCGAACGGCGAGGTCGTGGCTCCCGCCGACTTCCTCCATGCGTTCGAACGAGGGTGGTCTCTCAACCCGCGAGCTCACCAGGACCTCTACGGTAGGCTCGTGGGGGTCAAGGCGTGCCGAAGCAACCCTGGCGCGTGCGATCTCTCCGAGGGCATCGTGACCGATGATGCCAGCGGGACGATCACGTTCCACCTGGTCGCTCCCGACCCCGAATTCATCTACAAGCTCACGATCCCGTTCGCGTACCCGGTCCCGCCCTCCGTCCCGGATGAGGAGCAGGCCGCGGCGGGCGTTCCGGGCACCGGCCCCTACATGCTGGAGGCGCCGATGACCGACGAGGGGCTCACGCTGGTTCGCAACCCGAACTTCCGCGTCTGGTCACCGGCGGCGCGGCCCGATGGGTACGTGGACCGGATCGAGTGGCCCTTCGGGGTGGATCCGACGGCGCAGGTCGAGGCCGTCGTCGCTGGAGAAGCCGACCTCGCGTTCAATCCGGCGGATGCTTCCGAGCGGCTCGAAGACCTCTTCGTGCGGTCACCGGCGCAGGTCCACACCTCTCCGGCAGCCTGGACTTTCTTCGCGGTGCTCGACACCCGCGTCCCCCCATTCGATGACGTCGACGTGCGACGGGCGATGAACCTCGCGGTTGACCGGGACCGGATCGTGGAGATCCTCGGCGGCGTAGCCGCGGCAAGTCCGACGTGCCAGCAACTCCCACCGAACTTCCCCGGGTACGAGCCCTACTGCCCGTACAC
Organism: Actinomycetota bacterium; assembly: GCA_046714835.1. GTDB lineage: Bacteria > Actinomycetota > UBA4738 > UBA4738 > HRBIN12 > JAJNBA01. Next base: position 1,441 of record JBKKAE010000299.1, read on the forward strand.
ACTGGACCCCGTTCCAGAAGGGGAGGGGTCGTGGACCGGGCCGGACATGGAGGAGGCTCAGAGGCTCGTCCGTCGCTCCGGCACGGCCGGCTCCCGGGTCGTGGTGAAGATCCCCGCCTTCTTCCCCATTCTTTTGGACGCTCAGGTCCGCCTCCTGGGGGATTACATGATCGAGTTGCTCGACGAGCTCGGATACGTCGGGAGCGTGAAAAGCGTCGCCCACTACGAGAACTTCTACACACCGGAGCTCGAGTTCGACATGGTCGTCGACGGATGGATCATGGACTATCCGGCCGCCTCGAACTTCATCACCAACCGGTTCACGTGCGACGCCACGTATGTCCCTTCGGCGGGGTTCTGCGACCCACGCATCGACGCCTTGATCGATCGCGCGACCCAGATGCAGATCGACGATCCGGCCGCGGCTGCCGCCCCCTGGGCCAAGGTCGATCGGGCGATCGTCGACCAGGCTCCGTACGTGTGGCTTGTGAATCCGATCGCCGTCGAGTTCGTCTCCGAGCGAGTGGGCAACTACCAGTACAGCCAGCAGTGGGGCAGCTTGCTCGATCAGCTCTGGGTTCGGTAGCCAGGTCTCTCTGCAGTCGACCTTGCCTGCTCGCCGTCGGGGACCGCCACCGATCGCGGTTGCCGAGTTCTGGTCAACTCCTGGTCAAGGAGCCGACGGAACTATGTGACGACTCCGTCACGGATAGATTGGGCAGCCGCGAAGCGTGCGCCCAACGACGGTCTTCGTGCCTGTGCAACCCACCCCGCGCGAACCGCCCCTCCCGCTCCACGTACACGTCGTCAGGTCCATTGACCATCACCTCAGTCACGTGAGGAAAAGACCCTTCTGCAAAGGCGCCTGATCGATCGGGTTGGCGGGACGCCGCGAGGCGACCACCGAGCCCGTCGCGGAGAAGACCAGCGCGAAGACGATGCCGAACCCGCGGAAGCCGAAGGCTCCGGCGGGGGGCTCCGTCGACCAGCCGAGGATGAGGAAGACGACCGCGCCCGCGGCCAGAGCCATCGCCAACCCGAACAGGCCCCAGGCGAGTCGCCCGGCGGCCCGCTCGTTCATGTGGCCGCGACCGGGATCAGGCCGGAGATCGTCGTGCCCGACCCGGCGCTCGACGTCACCTCGAGGGCCCCGCCGAGCGCCTCGAGCCGGTCCCGCATGTTCGTGAGACCCGAGCCCTCCTTCACTCCGATCGGGTCGAACCCGGCCCCGTCGTCCCTCACCGAGAACAGGAGCCGGGAATCACGCTGTTCGAGCCGAACCGTCACCTCCGAGGCCTCCGCATACTTCGCGATGTTCTGGAGCGC
>JBKKAE010000300.1:0-4413 GCA_046714835.1 Actinomycetota bacterium
TCTCGTCAGACTCCGACGACGGATCGCGGGCGCCGGCTGGTCGCGCGCCGGTCCGGCACGGCACGGTGCAGTGTCGATCCTCTGGCTGGTTCCGGTGGTCGGGCTGATCGTCTACCTGATCGCGAACTACATCGAGGACTTCGAGCAGGTCCCGGTCCGGCTGCTGCTGGCGCTCGACCATGCGACCTTCGTCGGGATCCTGACGAACGGGATCCTCGGGCTCCTGCTGGTCGCGACGGCGACCCGCCGGACGATCTGGGCGTGGGCGGATCAGCTCGTGTTCTGGGGGGTGAACCTCGGGATCGTCGGGTTCGTGATCGGTTTGATCGCGGACGCGCCGGTGATCAAGCGCATCTCCACCCCCGTGATGGGACTCGCGATCCTGCTCGGGCTGCTCACGGCGGCGACCCGCCTGCGCGCGGTTGGAGCGAAGGAAGCGTCGGCGACCTCTCCGGCGTGACTGGCGCCGAGGTCTAGGGAAGCGTCGCGGCGCTCATCAGGGAAACGGGCCGGAGCTGCAGGTGCACGGCAGCGGGAACCTCGCCCAGACGCTGATCCGCCACGGCCTCGTGGACGAGTACCGCCTGTGGGTCTTCCCTCGTGCTCGGGCGGGCAAGCGCCTGTTCGCCGACGGCACGATCCCCGCCGCGCTGCGGCTCGTCGACTCGAAGGTCTCCACCACCGGTGTGTTCATGGGCACCTACGAGCCCGCCGGCGAGGTAATCACGGGCTCGTTCTAGCGCGGGCCGAGCTGCCCTGTCGCCCCCTCTCGCGAGCGTGAGCGAACGATGCGCGGGATCTCGGCGATCGACATCGTGGCCGACGAGGTTCGGTCAGAACGCGCAGCGCAGCTCGGGCACTTCGATGCTGTCGAAACGAAAGCTGGAGTCCTGCTCGGGTTCGCGGGCGCGATAACGGCGTTGTCTCCCTCGCTGCTGCCGTCCCATTGTCTGCACTTGGAACAGCGCTAGAGTGACCCTAGGAGGTTTGCGATGGGGAAGGAACCAGAACAGCCGGAGGATCCGATCGGCCCTGCGGAGGAACCGCCCCCGTTCCAACCGGATCCCGATCTGATCGCCTACCTCGAACACGGCGGGAAGCCGAGCGAGGCTGAGGTTCGGGAGATGGCGGAGAAGGCCCAGGCCCGCTCGACGACAGCGTGAAGCGGATCCTCACGTCGCTCGTCCTCGATCAGCGCGTGGACACGGGGTAGAGGCGCCAGCGGCCGGGCACGCCCTTCAGCTCGTGTTCGCCGGCGTCCTCGAGGACCAGGCCGCTCCCGGCGGCGAGGTCCTTCACCGTGGACGACACGAGCACCTCCGGGCCGGCCGTGGTCGAACCCGGCGAGACGCTCACATCTGCTCGCGGAGCCGTCCCTCGCTGGACTGGGGCCCGGCGGTCCTGATCGACGGGAACGCTGCCGAGCGCGTCGAGGCGCTCAAGGAAGAAGACGACGGGCCGGAGCTGCAGGTGCACGGCAGCGGGAACCTCGCCCAGACGCTGATCCGCCACGGCCTCGTCGACGAGTACCACGTGTGGGTCTTCCCCCTCGTGCTCGGCTCGGGGAAGCGGTTGTTCGCAGACGGCACGATCCGACCGTGGACGCCGGATCGTTTCCGTCATCCTGGCAGCCCACGTCGGCTCGCGCGGTGATCGAGACAGGCCTACACTCCAACGCGGGAGGTGGGGCCGATGTCGGAGCCAGTCGTCTTCATCAGCCACTTCGCGGTCAAGGAGGGCGCACTCGACGACCTGAAACGCCTCAGCGGGGACGCGATGGAGCGGCTCCGTGAGGGGAAGCCTCGAACGGTCCTGTTCCTCTCGTATCTGGACGAGCAGGGCGGCCGGATCTCGTTCCTACACGCCTTCCCCGACGCCGATGCGATGGATCAGCACTTCGAGGGTGCCGACGAGCGGGCCGCCGCCGCGTACGAGTTCATCGAGCCTCGAGGCTGGGAGTTCTACGGGAAGCCGAGCGAGCAAGCGTTGGAAGGCATACGAGCGACGGCAGCGAAGTTCGGCGTCCCGCTGGTCATCGAACCGGAGTTCAACGCCGGGTTCCTGCGCCTCGGATCGGTCTGAGGAGGAGTTCCAGCTCTCGGACCGAGCTGCTTGGGGCTAGCGCTTCTTGCGAGCGACCGCCTTCTTCGACGTCGAGCTCGCCGATGCCTTCGCTGCGTGCCGCCGCGTCCCACCGGCGCTGCGCTTTCGAGTCCCCGATGCGATCCGCCACTCGACCTTCCGCCCGAGCGTGGCCGCGTATCGCTCCACGGTCGACATCTTCACGTCCGCGTTCCCGGATTCGATCCGGGCGATCGCCGATTGAGAGGTCCCCATCTCGGCGGCGACGGCGGTCTGGGAGAGCCCGAGCTCGGCGCGATCCTCCGCCAGTTCACGCAGCAGTCGGCGACGTTCCAGGGCAGCCTCCACCATGAGGGCGAACCCAGGTCTCTTCTCCTCTCGTTCGGAGATCAGCTCGTCGAGGAAGTCACGTTCCCGTGCCATCGCGTGTATCCATCCTCCTGGAGGTAGGGAGAGGAGGCTATCTCATGATTGAGATCGCCAGCGATGCCCTACGTGGCGCGGCTGAGTCGTCACGACGGGGTGACGCTAGCGGGTGGTGCCGACGGATCCGGTTCTCGAACTACGAGGTAGCCACTTCGCCGGCGGCAGGCTTGGAGCGAGTCCTCGTGACGGCATCGTCGAAGCCGACCGGGTCGACGTCGGGGAAGAGCTGCGCCGCCGTGTCGTCTCGCACGATCGTCTCGTTCCGCTGTCCCTCGATGAGCGGCCTCGCGATGGAAGGAGGAACCGAGGTCACGAGCCCGCACCACAGCGAGGAGAGGGATGGGGTGAGCACCGGGACGGGCAGGATCCGCGGGACACGCCCGCGGCTCTCACCGAGGCGCCGCATCATCTGCCGGTACGACAGCACGTCGGCGCCTCCGATCTCCACGATCGTGTGAGGCTCGTCGAGGGTCACCTCGCGGGCCCCGTCCAGGTAGGCGACCACATCGTCGATCGCGATCGGCTGCGAGCGAGTGTCGACCCACCTGGGCGTGATCATCACCGGCAGCCGCCTCACCAGGTCATCGAGCATCCGGAACGACGCGCTCCCGGAGCCGATCACCATGCCGGCCCTGAGCTCCAGGACCGCCGGGCCGTGCTCGGCGAGCAGCCGGCCGGTCTCGTGGCGGCTGGCCAGGTGCGGAGAGAGGTCGGGATCCTCGTCGTCCCCGAGACCCCCGAGGAAGACGATCCGCTCGACGCCGCTCCGAGCCGCTTCCCGAGCGAAGTTCGTGGCGGCGGTCCGGTCCCGTTCCTCGAACGGCGCGCTGCCTTCCTCCATCGAATGGATCAGGTAGTAGGCGGTCGTGACCCCTTCCGTCACCGGCCCGATCGTCTCGGGCCGCATCACGTCGAGCTCGACCGCATCCACACCGGGCCATCGGTCGGTGAGTCGGTCGGGATCGCGCCCCGCGACCCGAACGTCGACGCGCGCATCGACGAAGTGCTGGGCGAGGCGACCCCCGATGTAGCCGCTGGCACCGGTGACCAGGATCGTGCCCATCGCCTCAGGCTACGCGGTGCGTTCGGGCTTCCGTCCTCAGCGCCCTCACCGGCAGGGCGGTCGCCCCGGCCGTCCTGATCGAGGGGGACGCGGGCCGCGGGCGTCGTGGCGCTGAAGGAGGACGGGCCGGAGCTGCAGGTGCACGGTAGCGGGAACCTCGCCCAGACGCTGATCCGCCACGGCCTCGTCGACGAGTACCGCCTGTGGGGTCTTCCCACTCGTGCCCGGGCAGGGCAACCGCCTGTTCGCGGACGGCACGATCCCCACCGCGCTGCGGCGCGTCGACTCGAAGGCCTCCCAACCCCTGTCGGTGGGAGCGGCGATGATCCCTGCTCTCACAAGGGCCTCAAGACGGGCGATTCCCTTGACGATACGACAAGGGTTAGGACAGGATGGACAACAAGGACTTCTCGGAGGTCCGGAAGGCGGCGAAACGACAGGGATGGGATGTGAGACCCACCTCCGATGGCGAGATGTTCTACTCGCCCGACGGCAAGTCGAAAGCCCTGTGGCATCACACGCCTTCGGACCGGAACGCGCTGAAGGTCTTCGTCCGACAGCTCAAGCGGGGCGGCTTCATCTGGCCACCGTCCGCTGGCAAGAGGTGATCGTGTGACCGAGGAGCGCTACTTCGGTGCGTCGATCGAGACGTGGGGCGATGGGCCTTCAGCGATCGACGACGAGCGGCTCGGACACCTCGACCGGGCCCTCCGAGAGCTCGGCGCCGCGGGTCCGGCGATCGCCGTGGGAGGGATCGCGGGCGGTCCAGGAGCGTTGTTCGGCGTGTCCGTTCCCGAGGATGAGACCGACCCGACGGAGGTGTGGTTCACCGTCACCGAACG
>JBKKAE010000301.1:0-3535 GCA_046714835.1 Actinomycetota bacterium
GTTCGATCGATCCTGGACGTTCCCGTTCGGGTCCCTCCGCGTGAGCGATCGGTTCCTCGCTACGGACCCGCCTTCGGAGCGCGAGATGAAGGACCTGCGCAAGGCGGTTGCCGCGGCGCTCGAGGGATCGGGCGTGCCCGAGCTGGGTGAGGACGGGGATCTGGTGGGGATCGGGGGGACGGTGCGGAACCTCGCCAAGATGGACCTCCGCCGGACCGATCACCCGTTGCCGCTCCTCCACGGATACGAGCTCCGCGAGGAGAACCTCGAGTCGATCATCGGTGATCTCGCGGCGCGGACGATGAAGCGCCGCGCGCGGCTCCGCGGGCTCAACCCCGACCGCGCCGACTCGATCGTGGGGGGCGCGCTCGTCGTGCTCGCCGCGATGCGGCACCTCGGCGCGGAGCGAGTCGTGGTGTCGAGCCGAGGGCTTCGCGAGGGCCTTGCGCTAGGGGATCTGCCCACCGTCCCGTCGCCTCGACAGGTGCGGACGATCTCGGCGGCCACGCTCGCCGCTCGGTTCGCGACGTGGAACGTGACCGTCGCGGAGCGCCGGTCCTCGCTCGCCGTCCAGCTGATCGAAGCACTCGATCCCGACGCGACGCCGTTCGTCGTGGAGATGCTCGAGCACGCGGCCACGTTGCTCGACGTGGGGAAGGCGATCGATCATTACGAGCGGTTCGAGCACGCCGCGATGATCGTGACCACGGCGGACCTCGCCGGATTCACCCACGAGGCCCTCGGCATCCTGTCCGCGATCCTCCGACACGCGGGAGGGGCGGCGAGCCTCGGCCCGTACGCGCGACTGATCCCGGCTGGCGAGCGCCCCGCGGTTCGTCGGACGGCCGTCGCGCTCGCGCTCGCCGAAGAGCTCCACCGGCGGATGCCCCCCGGAGAGCCGGCCGCGATCACGTGCAGGTGGCGAGGGCGGTTCGAGGTCGAGGCCCCGGTCCCGGCACCGTGGCACCCCCGGGGGGTCGCCGATCGGTTCCGAACGGTCTTCGGTGCGAAGCTCTCCATCGTGCCCGCGCCGGCCGCTCGGCAGCTCAACCCGGTGATGGCGCCCGACTAGAGCCGGAGGGGATCAGCGGCGAGGTGCCACGGGCAGCGTGACCCGGAACGTCGTCCCTCGGCCGAGCTCGCTCTCGACCTCGATGCTGCCTCCGTGGTTGTCGACCACGTGCTTCACGATCGCGAGTCCGAGTCCCGTGCCGCCCGTCTCCCGGGATCGGGCTCGGTCGACGCGATAGAAGCGCTCGAAGATCCGGGAGATGTCTCGGGAGGGGATCCCGATCCCCGTGTCGGTGACCCGCAGGGTCACCTCATGCCCATCGGAATCGACTTCGACCTGCACCTTGTCTCCTTCGTGGCTGTAGCGGACCGCGTTGTCGATCAGGTTGCGCACGAGCAGCGTGAGATCCCTTTGCGATCCGCGGACCGGTTGTTCGCTCTCGGTCAGGATCTCCAGCGTCACCCCCGCCCGCACGGCCGAATCCTCCAACCGCTGCCCTTCCTCGCGAGCGGCCGCCCCCAACGACACGATCTCGTCGAGCGCGCTCCCGGACTCCAATCTGGAGAGATCGAGCAGGTCGGCGACGATGCGCGAGAGACGAACGGCCTCGCGCTCGAGTTGCGACGCGAACCGAGGGACCGCCGCGGGATCGTCCGCCGCGGCCTGGCCGAGTGTCTCGGCGACCGCCTGGATGGTGGCGGCGGGCGTCTTGAGCTCGTGGGAGGCGTTCGCGACGAAGTCGCGTCGCACGTCTTCGAGCTGGCGTTGCTGGGTGACGTCGCGCACGACGACGAGCGTCGCGCCGTCGGCGGCCGGGCTGATCGCTCCCCGTAGCCAGCGAGCCGGCACCCCGGTCTCTACCAGGACGGCCGTGGGCTCCTGTCGTTCGCGGCTTTCGTGGATCGCCGTCCGGAGCGCCAGTGGCAATACCCCCTCGAGTGAGGCAGGTATCGAGGGAAGGTGTCGGGCGATGGCGTCGTTCGCGAACGCCACCCCGGCATCTCGCCCGATGAGGAGGACCCCATCCTGCATCGTCGACAGGATCAGGTCGCGGGTCCCGCGCTCCTCCTCTGCCTCGACGCGCTGCTCCCGGCTTGCCGTCTCGGCCGCGACCGCTCGTTCCTCCCATGCGCGGCCGGACCTGACGGCGCGCGGCAAGGCCCAGGAAGCGGCAACGAGAACCCCGAGCGCCAGCACCGTGACGACCACCGTGACCGGATCCACGCGCGGGAGTGTAGGCGCACGTTCACCTCGTTCATGAGCCGTTCCGCCTCTCTTCATCCTCTCTCCATCCGGATCCGAGAGGCAGTCGGACCACCCACGACCAGGGAGACTCGGGTTCACCGCGCGTTCATCTTGCTGCCACGGGCCCGCCATCCACCCCACCTAGCATCGCGCTTGTAGTCGATCCCCGGGATGGGGACGTCGTGAACGGGAGGGGGAGTATGACCAAGAAGCCTTGGAGTCGGGTGGTCCTCGGTGCGCTCGCGCTGTCACTGGTGGCCGCAGCCTGCGGAGGCGACGATCCAGCACCAGGTGACGGCGGTGAGGAGATCACAGGTTCTCTCACCATCTCGGGCTCGTCCACGGTCGAGCCGATCACGTCGCTGGTAAGCGAGAAGTTCCGGACCCAGAATCCCGGCGTGGATATCGCGGTCGACGGCCCCGGGACGAGCGATGGGTTCGAGCTCTTCTGTAACGGAGAGACCGATATCAACGACGCCTCGCGCGCCATCGACGAAGAAGAGGTCGCCGCTTGCGCGGAGAACGGGATCGAGCCGATCGAGATCGAAGTCGCTCTGGATGCGCTGTCCGTGATCGGCAACCCGGCCAACTCGATCGCGTGCTTGAGCTTCGGCGATCTCTACGCGCTCTTCGGTGCGGAGTCGGAGGGTTTCCAGTCGTGGAGCGATGCGAATGCGCTGGCAACCGAGGTCGGTGGCAACGGTGGATTCCCCGACGAGCCGCTCACCATCGTGGCGCCCGGCGATGAGTCGGGCACATATGGCTCCTTCATCGACCTGACGGGTGTCGACGATCTCGCCGCGGAGCGTGGGGTCGCGGAGGACATCGCCGGCGACCTTCGGCCCGATTACCAGATCTCCGCCGACGACAACGTCATCATCGACAACGCCGCCGGGACCACGTACGGGATCGGCTTCGTCGGATTCGCGTTCGCCGAGAACGCCGGAGACACGATCAAGGAGTTCGAGGTCGACGGCGGCGACGGGTGTGTCGCGCCGAGCGCCGAGGCCGTCATCGACGGGAGCTACCCGTTGGGTCGTTCGCTCTACATCTACGTCAACCCGACCAAGCTCGCGGAGAATCCCGCCCTCGGCCCGTTCGTCGACTTCTACCTGACCGACGAAGGACTCGCGTCGGTGGAGGAGGTCGAGTACATCAGCCTGCCGGCTGACCGGATCGAGGAAGCGCGGAGCGCCTGGGAATCAGCCTCCGCGTGAGCGGAGCGGTCGCTCGCGGGCCGCAGTCTCATGACGGGGGGCTCGGGGTCTCTCCCGAGCC
>JBKKAE010000302.1:0-8105 GCA_046714835.1 Actinomycetota bacterium
GTCGTCGTCCGCACCGCACCAAGGGCATCTCATGTCGTGTGTGGCCACAAGATGTGGTGGCCGCGGGCACGGTACCCCCAGGATGTGGGGTGGTCAAACCCATCGACCGGCTCCCTCAGCCGACGGAGGGGAGGGAGAGCTGTTGTCCCGGCACCAGGGCGCCGGGATCCACGTCGTTGGCCGAGGCGATGGCGTCGACCACGACGCGAGGATCGGTGGAGGGTGCGAGCCTCGTGGCGATCGACCACAGGGTGTCCCCCGCCCTCACCACGTAGGTCCTGGATGCGTGGGCCTCTGGGGCGCCGCCCACACCCACCGCGTTGGCCACGGGGCCGGACAGGACTGCTGCGAGTCCCGCCGCTGCGCAGAGCGCGGTGAGGCGCCTCCGCCGAACGCGTGTTCGACTCATGGCTTCATGTTGCCCGAACAGATGTTCGATGTCAAGAGGAGAACCGAACATATGTTTGCATCCTTTCCAGGTGGGTGTTACCGTGCCGCGACATCCGAAACAGGAGGCTACGCACCGTGTCTGACACCACTGCCCGGCAGCAGCGGATCCTCGATTTCATCGAGCGGACCGTTCGGGAACGCGGCTACCCCCCCACCGTTCGGGAGATCGGCGACGCGGTCGGGCTCACGTCGTCCTCGTCGGTCCACGCGCAGCTCGCCAACCTCGAGCGCAAGGGCCTCCTCCGGAAGGACCCGAGCAAGCCCAGAGCCATGTCGCTTTCTGACGATCGACGAGCGGAGGGCACACCGGTCCCGCTGATCGGACGGATCGCCGCCGGCGAGCCGGTCCTCGCCGATGAGCACATCCAGGACCGCATCATGGTGCCGACCGAGTTCGTGCGCGGGGACGGTCACTTCGCCCTCCGCGTCGCCGGCGAGTCGATGATCGGCGCAGGCATCCTCGACGGCGACGTGGTCGTCATCAGGAGCCAGCGATCGGCCAGCGACGGAGACATCGTGGCCGCGCTCCTGCCCGGGCCTGCCGAAGACGAGGCCACGGTGAAGCGACTCGGTCACGATGGCGCGCGGGTGATGCTCATCCCCGAGAACCCCGCCCTCGAGCCGTTCGAGATGGTGGACGGGCGCATACTCGGCAAGGTCGTCGCGGTCTTGAGGAAGGTCTGAGCCGAGGGAAACACGGCGGGCTAAGCTCCGCGGAACCGACCGGAGGGACTGCGCCGATGTCCGCCCAGCCAGGCACCAATCTCGAGACCCAGATCCGTTCGCAGCCGGACGAACTCTCTCGTCTCCTCACCTCCGAGAAGGTTCGAGAGCAGATCCATGGGGCGGCCGAGGGTCTGCAGCGATCCCGCCGGATCTGGCTGGTCGGGACGGGCACGAGCCACCACGCGGCGATCCTGGGAGCCGGCATGCTCCAAGACGCCGGGCGGTCGGCGGTCGCTGTGTCGTCGATGCGCTTCGTTGTCTGGGCGCCGATCGTCGGACCCGACGATGCCATCATCGTCATCACCCACACCGGCGAGACGGCTTACACGCTGGCCGCCCGGGCTCTGGCGACGACGGCCGGGCTCCACGTCATCACCATCACCAAGCGCGGAACGCCGTTCCCCCATGCGGTCGAGACGTCCCCGGCCGAGACATCCGAGACCTACACGGCGAGCTACACGACGACGCTGCTCGCACTCGCGATGATCGCGAAGGAGATGGGGGCCGACTCGATCACCGAAGACACGCTCGCGCTGGTGCCGGGCTCCGTCCGCAGCGCCATCGAGGCGCCGGATACCGAGTCGATCCAGGTCCCGGAACGGTCTCTCGTGATCGCCGGCGCGGGACCCGCCGCGTTCACCGCCCGTGAAGGAGCGCTCAAGCTTCGGGAGGGCGCCCGCGTGCTGGCCGAGGGCCACGACATCGAATACCTGCTGCACGGTTCTGCGGTCCCTCTCAACGCGAGCGATGCCCTCCTCAGCTTGCTGACTCCGGAGGCGGACGGTTTCGTCGAAGCCGTCACGGTCGCGGCGGAGGCCGAGGGGATCCCTTCCTACCGACTGGCCGAGCCGGCTCCTTTGCCGATGCTGCTTGCCCAGATCCCCCTCACGGTTCGACTGCAGCTCCTCGCCCTCCGTTTCGCGCTGGAGCAAGGCCAGGACCCGGACACCGTGATCACGGGGAACTGGGCGGCGCCCGAGCTCTGGCGGCTCGGCCGACCGGACTAGGTCAGACCTCGTCGAGCACGAAGCCGCGGATCGCGGACAACAGTCGCAATCCCACGCGGGCGTGCACCAACGTTCCCCCGGTGTCCATCTCCTTCGAGAGAACCTCGGCCTCCCGATACAACCTGGCGGTGACGTCCTCGCGTCCGAACGGGACGAGCAGCCGGACCTCCACCGGCGGGTGTGGGACCCGCGCCCCGATCTCCTCCAGGAGGCCCTCCGCCCCCTCCCCGGTGGATGCGGAGACGGCCACGGAGCCCGGGAACCTCCCGGCGAGCCTCGCCCGTGCGGACCCCGCGACCTTGTCGATCTTGTTGAGCGCGAGGACCTCCGGGATTCGGCCCGCTCCGATCTCCCCCAGCACCCTACGAACGGCGTCCACCTGCTCGTCGAGCACGGGCGAGGTGGCGTCGGCGACGTGGACGATCAGGTCGGCCAAGACCACCTCTTCGAGGGTGGACCGGAACGCCTCGACCAGATCGTGCGGGAGCTTGCCGACGAACCCGACCGTGTCGGAGATCACGGCACGGCGCCGGCCGGGGAGCTCGATCCGCCGCGTCGTGGGATCCAGCGTCGCGAAGAGCTGGTCGGCCACGATCACCTGCGCCCCCGTCAGCCGGTTCATGAGCGTCGACTTCCCGGCGTTGGTGTATCCGGCGATCGCGACCTGGGGGATCCCTGAGTCCTGACGGCGCGACCGCTTCAGGTCGCGCGTCTTCGCCAGCGTCTTGATGTCGCGTCGAAGCTTCGCGATCCTGCGGCGGATGTGCTGGCGGTCGACCTCCATCTTCGTCTCGCCCGGCCCTCGGGTGCCGATGCCGCCGCCGAGTCGGCTCATCGCCTCTCCCCATCCGCGTAGACGCGGAAGGAGGTAATTGAGTTGTGCGAGCTCGACCTGCGCCTTGCCCTCGCGGCTCCGCGCGTGCAACGCGAAGATGTCGAGGATCAGCGCGGTGCGGTCGATCACCTTCACGCCGAGCCGCTCTTCCAGGCTTCGGAGCTGGCCCGGGGTGAGCTCCTGGTCGAGGATCACCGACTCCGCGTCCAGGTTGTGGACCGTCTGATGGAGCTCATCCATCTTGCCGCGCCCGATGAACGTGCCGGGATCCGGCTCACGGCGGCTCTGCACGATCCGGGAGACGGTCTCGGCGCCGGCGGAGTCCGCGAGCGCCGCGAGCTCGTCGAGGTCCTCATCGCTGATCCCGGGCCCGACGCCCACCAGAACCGCCCGCTCCCGGACACGAGGCTGCCACGTGGCCGAGAGCGGTGACTCGAGCGTCCGGTCCTTCGCCTTCTGGCGGGCGGCGATCCCCCCTCGTTGGGTTCCTTGCCGATCGGGCATCCGCTAGGAACCCACCGACGAGCCGAACTCGCGCAGCATCTCGTTCAACTGCAGCTTGGAGTCTGTCGACTCGTTCCGGTAGCCGATGATGAGGCCGGCGGGCAGTCCATAGCTGCCCGCCGGGAAATCACGAGGGCGCGATCCCGGCACGACGATCGCGCCGGCAGGCACCTCGCCGCGGTACTCGACGGGCTCGTCGCCGGTCACGTCGATCACCGGCGTGTTCCCGGTGAGGATCAGCCCGGCCCCGAGGACCGCGCGAGCTCGCACCAGGACGCCCTCGACCACGACGCATCGCGAGCCGACGAACGCGCCGTCCTCGACGATCACGGGCCTCGCCTGCACGGGCTCGAGCACCCCGCCGATCCCGACGCCCCCGGAGAGGTGCACGTCGGCCCCGATCTGGGCGCAGGACCCGACCGTGGCCCACGTGTCGACGAGGGTGCCCGGTCCGATCCAGGCGCCGATGTTCACGTAGCTCGGCATGAGCACGACCCCGGGGGAAAGGAACGCGCCGTAGCGAGCGGTCGCCGGAGGCACCACGCGGACCCCCGCCTCTTCGTAGCCGCGCTTCAGGGGAAGCAGATCTCGATACTCGAACGGGCCCACCTCGGTCGTCTCGATGTCGCGCACGCGGAAGGAGAGCAGCACCGCCTTCTTCGCCCACTCGTTGACCTTCCACTCCTTCCCGTCGGGTTCGGCCACCCGGGCTTCGCCTCGATCGAGCATCCCGACGGCCTCGTCCACGGCGCTGGCATCTGCGCGATCCGGTTCCGCCCACGATCGCTCGATCCGTTCGATGAGATCGGAGACGCTCATGCGGATCCCTCCAGGACTCGGTCGACTGCCTCGGCCGCACGCTCGCACTCCTCGATCGTGGGCACCATCGCGATCCGCACGTACCCCTCCCCCTCCGGTCCCAGGAACGAGCCGGGTGCGACGAGCACATCCGCCCCGTCGAGAAGCTCGAGCGACCACGCGATCGACGTCCGTCCTTCCGGCACGGCGACCCAGAGGTAGAAGGTCGCGGCGCTGCCGGCCACGCGAACGCCGCGCGAAGCGAACAGATCGAGGAAGAGCTTCCGCTTCCGCGCGTACGTATCACGCACCTCCTCCACATGCGCGTCGTCGTTCCACGCCGCGATCGAGGCGCGCTGGACGAACTCCTGCGGGGTCACCCCGACCGACGGGCGGAGTGCCCGCAGGGCCGAGATCATCTCCGGGTCCCCTGCGACGAAGCCCGACCGGTAGCCCGTCATCGAGGAGCGCTTGCTGAGCGTGTGGAAGACGAGGACGTTGGTCAGGTCGCCGACCTGGAGGACGGACGCCGGCGGCTCGCCTTCGAACCAGAGCTCGGTGTACGCCTCGTCGGAAGCGAGAAGGACATCGTGCGAACGGCAGTGGTCGGCGGCCTCTTTCAGGAAGTCCAGTGGCGCGGTTGCCCCCGTCGGGTTGTTCGGGTAGTTCAGCCACAAAGCCGCGGTGCGACTCCAGGTGGATGCGTCCACGACGTGAAGGTCGGGGAGGAACCCGTTGGCCTCGGTGAGCGAGAGTCGGGCGACATCGCCGCCGGCGAATCGGGCGCCCCGCTCGGGGATCGTGTACCCGGGGCTCGTCACGGTGACCAGGTGCTTGCCGCCTTCGGGGTCGAGGAGAGACTGGGCGAGGCTGAAGATCGGTTCTTTCGTCCCGAGGGTGGGCAGGATGTGGACGTCGGGATCGAGGGTCGTACCGAAGCGTCGTTGGACCCAGGAGGCGATCGCGTCGCGGAGCTCGGGGAGACCGGCCGCGCGAGGATAGGAAGAGGTCGGTTGGACGGCGTCCTTCAGGGCCTGGCGGATGAACGCGGGCGTCTCCTCCCGCGGGTCGCCCACGCCGAAGTCGACGACCGATCGCCCCTCGGCGACGGCGGCCGTTTTGCGACGATCCAGCTCCTCGAACGGATACGGCTCCGTTGCTCGGAGACCCGGTGACAGGTGGACCACGCTCTCCCCTCTTCCTATCCCGCGCGTTCCGTGCCGAGGAACGCTCGCAGCACCTCGTACGACCTGACGAGTGCGCCGATGTCGACCTGCTCGTCGTCCCTGTGAGCGTACTGCGGGTCGCCGGGGCCGAAGTTGACGGCGTCCACGCCGCCGAGGCCTAACTCGGCGACGGGCGGCCAGGCCTGCTTCGGGCCGACGGGGAGTTCGCCGGCTGCCCGAAGCCGCTCCACCAACGGGTTCCCTGACGGAGGCCGCCCGGGCGGTGCGTTGCCGATGATCTCGACCCATGCGCTGGGGTGACCGAGGAGCTCCCGTAGCCTCCGTTCCGCTTCGGCCGGCGTGTGGGTGGGCGCGTACCGGAAGTTGACGTGGGCGGTCGCGCGATCCGGCACGACGTTGGTGGCGACGCCGCCCTGGATCGAAGTCACCGATGCGACCTCTCGGTAGATGAGGCCATCGACCTCGACGTCGCGGATCGGCAGGTCGGCCACCGGCGCCAATGCGGCGATCGCGGCGTGGATCGCGTTCCGGCCGAGCCACGGCCGGGCGGAATGCGCCGCCTCGCCCTCGAACGTGACGGTCGCGTTCAGGTTGCCCAGACATCCGAGCTCGAGCCGGTTCGCGGTGGGCTCCAGCACGATCGCGAGCGCCGTATCCGAGATCATAGACCGGCGCCCGAACAGCGGGACGAGCGTGCTCTCGGCGAACGGGAGCTCCTCCCGCCCGAAGAACAACAGCCCGACATCGAGGTCGGAGTCGATCTGCGGCGACTCGGCCGCGGTCGCGGGGGTCGTCGTCGCGGCGAACGCATCGGCGACCTGGAGCATCACCGCGAGCCCGCCCTTCATGTCGGCGGTCCCACGGCCGTGGAGCGTGTCGCCCTCACGGCGGCCGGGGGCGCTCCGACCGACCGGCACCGTGTCCACGTGCCCGGCGAGGATCACCAGCGGCGCCCCCGGCCGCCGCTCCGGGAACGCGAGGAGCACCGAGTCCTGCTCATCCACGACGCGGTACGTGTCGGGCAGGGATCCGCGGATCTCCGTGAGGATCGCCGCCTCCTGCCGGCTCTCCGACGGGATGGCCACGAGCGCTTCGGCACGCGCCGCCAGCCGTTCCGCCAGGGGCGTCACGCTTCGGACGCCTCCATCAGGGCATCGAGATCGATCCTCGTCTCGAAGACGCGACTCGCAGGTCCGGTGAGCAGGACCGAGCCCGTCTCCAGGCGTTCGACCTCCAGTAGACCCCCGGGGAACCGCACGGAGGATCGGCGACCCGCGAGGCCCGCCTCGTGCGCCGCCACCAGGACCGCGCACGCTCCACTGCCGCACGCCATCGTCTCCCCGCTCCCCCGCTCCCACACGCGCGCGACGATCCCGTCGTCCGTGATCTGCGCGAACTCCACGTTGGTGCCCTCGGGGAACCGATCGTCTCGCTCCAAGACCGCCCCGATGTGGGCGACGTGGAATCGCTCCGGGTCGTCCTCGACGAACAGAACGAAGTGGGGGTTACCCATCGAGATCGCGCTGGCGTTGACGACCAGACCGCCGCCAAGATCGAGCGGCTCGTGGAGGAAGGTCTCCCACGCCGGTCCGCGCATCGGGATCGCGGCCTTCGTGAAGTTGGGCTCGCCCATGTCCACGCTGACGCGGCCGTCGGACGCGATCTCCACACGTCGCGCGCCGGCTCTCGTCGCCACCTCGAACGACGGCTCGGCCGTGTCACCCACGTCACGAAGGAGCAGCGCCACGCAACGCAGGCCGTTCCCGCACATCTCGGCGAGGCTCCCATCGGCATTGCGGTAATCCATGAAGGGACGACCATCGCTCCCACGCGTCACCCTGATCGAGCCGTCGGCGCCGATCCCGAACCGCCGGTCGCACAGAGCCCGGACTTCGTCCGCGGAAAGGACCCGTCGATCCTCCGGGTCGTGCGTCATCACGAAGTCGTTCCCGGTGGCCTGGTACTTCCAGGCACGGAGCTCGCTCACGAGCCCCCTAGATAGGCCACGACGTCCTCCACGACGTCCGAGGCCCCCTCCATGCCGGCGCCGAACCACCGGATCCGCGGGTCGCGGCGGAACCACGCCATCTGCCGCCGCGCGAGGTTGCGGGTCCGCTTGACGGTCTGCTGGACGGCGTCCTCCAGGCTGAGCTCGTGCTCGAGATGGCGGGCCAGCTCAGCGTAGCCGATGGCCTGCGAGGAGGTGAGCCACCATCCGAACCCGCCGGCGACGAGCTTCTCGACCTCATCGAGCCAGCCGGCCGCGAGCATCTCCTGCACGCGCATCTCCACCCGGTGTGAGAGCTGCTCCGGCGTGAGACCGATCCCGGCGACGCGCACCCGCTCGCGTGGGTACGAATCCCACGCCGCCGCATAGGAGCTGAATGGGTTCCCGGTGATCGCGGCCACCTCAAGGGCCCGCACGGTCCTCCGGACGTTGGCCGGGTCGATCTTCGAGGCGGCGACCGGATCCATCTCGGCGAGGCGCCGATGCATCCGGTCGGATCCCAGGGCGGCCGCCTCCCCCTCCAGGGTGCCGCGGGTCTCGGGCTCGGTCCCCGGGAACTCGAGCCCGTCGACCACGGCCCGGAAGTAGAG
>JBKKAE010000303.1:0-3030 GCA_046714835.1 Actinomycetota bacterium
CCCGGCTGCTGAAGAACCAGCGCACCGGGTCCACGCCGACCTCGGCGATGAGCTCGTCCAGCTCGACGAACTCGCCGGAGCGCTTGCTCATGCTCACGGCCTCGCCGTCGCGCACGAAGCGAACCCATGAGTAGAGGAGGATGCGCACGGCCTCCGGGTCGAAGCCGAGCGCGGAAGCCGCGTGCTTCAGTCGGGCCACCGCGCCGTGGTGGTTCTCGCCCCAGACGTAGATGAGCTCCTCGAACCCGCGGCTGAACTTCTCGAGGACATAGCCGATGTCCGCCGCAAAGTACGTCGGCTGCCCGTTGGACCGATAGATCACCCGGTCGCGGTCGTCGCCGAAGGCGGTCGAGCGGAACCAGGTCGCACCCTCGGCCTCGTGGACGTGGCCCGCATCGCGCAGCTTCTCGACGCCGCGTTCCACCCACCCGTCGTCGTGGATCGAGCTCTCCGTCTTCCACACGTCGAACTCGACGCCGAGCGCCGCGAGGCTCGCCTCGATCCCGGCTCGCTGCACCTCCGACGCCCATCGCCCGAGGATCCAGTCCGCCTCCTCCTCGGCGGCGCCATCGGCCGCCCCGGCCACCTCGGGTGGGACCGATGCCGCCATGTCCCGGACGTAGTCCCCGTGGTATCCGTCCTCGGGGATCGGCGACCCGGAACGGATGGCTCTGACCGATGCGCCCAGCGCCCGGACCTGGCCACCGAAGTCGTTGAAGTAATACTCCCGCGTGACCTCGTGGCCGGCCGCGCGGAGCACGCGCGAGAGGACGTCGCCAACGAACGCCCCCCTGGCGTTCCCGACGTGCAGGGGGCCGGTCGGGTTCGCGCTCACGAACTCGACGTTGACCCGTCTCGCATCCGGCTGCGCCTCATGCCCGTAGTCCAGGCCCGCGGCGAGGATCGCCCCGACCTGCTCGGCGACGGCTGAAGGATCGAGCCGGAAATTCAGGAAGCCCGGGGCCGCCACCGAGACATCCGAGACGACGGTCGGGGCTTCGAAGTGCTCGAGGATCGTCTCCGCGATTCGCATCGGTGCCATGCGTGCAAGGGGGGCGAGCTGCATGGCGGCGTTGCTGGCCCAGTCCCCATGTGCCGGGTTTGCTGGTCGCTCGAGGCCTATCTCGGGCAGCTGCGCGTCGATCGGGATCGCCAGAGCGCCGGCGTCACGCGCACGGTCGCGCGCCCGGCCGATGGCGTTGACGAGGTCGCTCCGGAGGCTCATGGGCGGTGGAGTCTAGCCCGAGCCTCGGCGGTTCCTCAGAGAATCAGGGCTGCGCCGACCCCGTGATCGAGGTGGTCACACTCTCAGGCGCGCCGTCATCCGCGCTCACGGCACCGCCGATCGCGAACGACAGGACGATCCACGCGGCTGCGAGGGCCAGGAGAATCCGGTTCGGCCGGGAGCTCGTCGCGGATATGGGCTGGGTGTTCATTACGCGCCCGCCATTGCAATCGGGGTGCCAGACCCCCGGGGCGGTGCGCGCCGGCACGCGAAGTCACCGTTGGGCGAGCCGGGCGATACGTGGCTCGAGCGCGCGGTCATCCCCGAGGTCGGCAAGCGCCCTGGGTTCCTCCGCCAGATCGAGGAGGGCTTCCGCCGGCGCCAGGCCGATGAGCTCGTATCGGTCGATCTCCGTCCCGGCTTCGTGCGCCAGGCGTTGGACCTCCCGCACCACCGCGCCGAGCCCCGTTCGCTCCCAGTCGACGAGGTTGGTGCTCACCTGCGCGATCCGGCGTCCATGCGCCTCCTCGAGCAGGACCCCCATCGCCTGGACCGCCGCCATCCCGCCAGACGACTCCCTGATCGCCCGCGCGATCCGGGTGGCGATCCGCAGGTCGCCGGTGCGCAGGTTGATGTTGAACGCGATGAGCGGCTTCCGGGCTCCGACTGCCACCGCGCCTCCGCTCGGATGCAGCCTCGCCGGCCCGAAGTCGGGCGCCCGTGTCGGGTCCTCGCCGATCGCGGTGCGCAGCGCCTCGTACTGCCCGCGCCGCACATTGGCAAGGCGGCGGCGCTCCGGACGCAGCGCCGCCTCCCCGTAGAGGTAGGCCGGCAGCTCGAATCGCGTCGCGATTCGCTCGGCGAACGCTCGCGCGACGCCGACCGCCTCGGTCATGGGCGTCTCGCCGAGTGGGACGAACGGGACGACATCCACTGCGCCGATACGCGGGTGTACGCCGGTATGCGTCCGCAGGTCGATCAGCTCGAGCGCGGCACGCACCCCTTCCTCGGCGCCGGCGGATACGGCGTGGGGTGTTCCCGCGAAGGTGACCACGCTGCGGTTGTGGGCGGGATCCGCGGTGTGGTCGAGGAGGGCGACGCCGTGGACGCCACCGATGGCATCCACGATCTGCCGCACCACCTCCGGACGTTGGCCCTCGCTGAAGTTCGGCACGCACTCGATGAGGCTCGCCATCGGCCGATCCTAGCGCCGGCAGCAGTGCGAAGGTCGAGTGCTACGCTCGATTGCCATGCCGATATCAGACGCCCGGGTGGCCGGCACCCTCTACCTCGTGCCCGTGCCGATCGGCAATCCCGACGACCTCACCATCCGCGGGCGCGCCACGTTGCAGTCCGTTGCGCTGGTGGCCGCGGAGGACACGCGACACTTCGCGACGCTCGCGCGGCACCACGGGATCGAGGCTCGCGCGGTCAGCTACCACGACCACAACGAGGAGGCGAGGAGCCGCGAGCTGGTCGAGCGCCTCCGGGCCGGCGACGACGTCGCACTGGTGAGCGACGCGGGGACGCCCCTCGTCAGCGACCCCGGCTACCGACTCGTCCGCGCGGCGATCCAGGCGGGAATCGCGGTCACCAGCCTTCCGGGGGCATCCGCGGTGACCACGGCCCTCGCCGGGTCGGGCCTCCCACCGCACCCGTTCCGGTTCATGGGCTTCCTGCCGCGGGCCGCCGCCGCGCGGCGAGGAGCCATCGACCAGGTGCGCGACGAGGAGGGGACCATCGTCGCGTTCGAGTCGCCGCGGCGGCTGCTCGCCGCGCTGCGTGACGTCCACGCGGCGCTCGGC
>JBKKAE010000304.1:0-2889 GCA_046714835.1 Actinomycetota bacterium
GAGGTCGAGCGCCTGCGATGCGCCCAGTGCCTCGAGGGCGATGACGATCTCCGCGTTCGCAACGACGTCGCGCGCATGTCGAGCCGCCGTCATCCCCATCGACACGTGGTCCTCCTGTCCGGCCGAGGACGGGATCGAATCGACCGAGGCAGGGTGCGCGAGCGACTTCGACTCGGAGACGAGCGACGCGGCCGTGTACTGCACGAGCATGAAGCCGCTGTTCAGGCCGCTCTCGGGAACCAGGAACGGCGGAAGGCCGTTCGACAACGCGGGGTCGAGCAACCGGTAAAGGCGGCGTTCGCTGATGCTCGCCATCCCGACCGTGGCGACAGCCAGCGAATCCATCGCGACCGCGACGGGCTGGCCGTGGAAGTTCCCTCCCGACACGATGTCGCCGTCGTCCGCCAGCACGATCGGGTTGTCCGAGACCGCGTTCAGCTCGATCTCGAGGACGCCCCGCGCGAACCCGAGCGCATCACGTGTCGCGCCGTGCACCTGCGGCGCGCACCGGAGCGAGTACGCGTCCTGCACGAGATGCTCGCTGTCCCGGTGCGAGGCGAGGATGGGAGAACCCTCCAACAGGCGTCGAAGGTTCGACGCACTCGCGGCCTGGCCGGGATGGGGTCGGAGGCGCTGCAGTCTGTCGTCGAACGGCGCATCCGTGCCGAGCGCGGCTTCGATCGTCATCGCCGCCACGACGTCGGCGGTGCGTGCGAGGATCGAGAGCCGCTCGGCCGCGAGCACCCCGATCGCCAGCATCCCCTGGGTCCCGTTCACGAGCGCGAGTCCTTCTTTCGCCTCCAACATGAGCGGTGCCAACCCGGCGCGCTGCATCGCTCCGGCCGCGGCCTCGGTGCCGACGTCCGTCAGCACCTCGCCGGCGCCAATCAGGGGCAGCGCGAGGTTCGCGAGCGGAGCCAGGTCCCCGGACGCGCCGAGCGACCCCTGCTCCGGCACCGCGGGGATCACGTCGGCGTTCAGCATCTGCACCATCAGGTCGATGAGCTGGGGCCGCACGCCCGAGTGACCGAGGGCGAGAACGTGGGCGCGGAGGAGCAGCATCGCGCGCGCCTCGGAGCGGGAAAGTGGACGTCCCACCGCGGTCGCATGCGACCGGACGATCCCATGCTGCAGGTCCGCTCCCTGCGTCGGATCGATCCGGACGTTGGCGAGCGCGCCGAACCCGGTGGTGACCCCGTAGATGACGTCGCCGGAGGCGACGGCATCCTCGATCACGCGACGCGCGGCGAGCACCTTGTCTCTCGCGCCCGGGGAAAAGCTCACGTTCTCCCCCGCCGCGGCCGCGGCCACGTCAGCCAGCGTGAGCGTCTCCCCGACCGCGATCGTCACGGCTGCGAAGGCTACTACCGAACGCGAACCGTCTGATCCGTCGGAGGTGTCTCAGTTTGTGCGTGTGTTCTCGCTATCTGAGGAGGCGCCGGACATGCATGCGTTCTCCTGCTGGGTGGATGCTGAGTCCTGCGAGCTAGTGGTCCTAGCCTTCGCGGCCGACGACGAACCAGATCCCGCTGACAGGGACATCGCCGAGGTTCCACAGGCGGTGGGGTTGTGTCGAGTCGAACGCGATCGAATCACCGGGGCCGAGCGCGTACTCCTCGAACCCGAGCTGGACGCCGAGCCTGCCCTCCAGGACGAGCCCGTACTCCCGGCCCGGGTGGCGCATCATCATCTCGTCCGAAGCCGAGGAGCCGCCGACGTCGTACACGACCTGGAGGAAGTCCACGTGCTCGTGCTGATGGCTCGTGAGCCGCTCCCAACGAACACCCGAATCGAGGTCGATCACGTGACGGTCTTCCACGCGCACCATCGGCCCGAGATGAGTGGAGTCGTCGGGCGCGGCGTCCTCGTCGGCGCGTGCAACGGCGCCGTTGCCACCGAAGATGTCGTCGAGCGAGACGCCGAGCTCGGTGACGATCCCGTACAGCGTGCTCACCGACGGCTTCGACTGGCCCGACTCGATCTGCGAGATCATGCTCGCGGACAGCCCGACGCGCCGAGCCAGCTCGCGTTGGCTGATGCCAACCCGGTCTCGCTCCTCCCGGAGTCTCGTCCCGATGTCTTCCAGTTCGCCGACCAACCAGCACCTCGAAGCCGTTCGTTGACCGCAGGGTAGCGCTTAGCGTCACTGAGAACTACCCCCGGGTGAACACTGCCACTGCCTAGCCAACTCTCACGAAGGTATGTAGTGTCCCTGAACGGTGAGCGGCGCCGACTCAAGTGGCAGTGATCGACCCCAGGGAAACGGGGGACGCGGTCGCGATCAGGAGAACCGTGACACGGCCGGTCGGGCGCGGAGGGGGTACGTGACGTCGAAGATCCTGCTCAGCGGCGGCTGCGTCCTCACGCTGGGCCCGAAGACACCCAACTTCACCCGGGCCGACGTCCTGATCGACGGCGAGACCGTGGCCGAGATCGGCACCGGGCTCCGCGCCCGCGACGCGGAGCAGGTGGACGCCACCGACACGATCGTCATGCCCGGCTTCGTCGACACCCACCGTCATGCGTGGAGGTCGCTCTCCCGGAACGCCGGCGCATGGCCGCCGGGTGGCGAGACGGCGGGAGCCGGCGACGCGTTCCGGCCCGAGGACGTCTACGCCGCCACGCTGATCGGCCTGCTCGGCGCGATCGAGGCCGGGATCACCTCGGTGGTCGACTGGTCGCCGATCCGGCCGGACGACGACCTCGTGAACGCCGCGCTTCGGGCACACGCCGATGCAGGGCTGCGAACGGTGTTCGTCCATACGGCGCGCACCGAGACGGGAGACTCGGGATCGATCGCGTCGGCGATCCGACGGATCGCGGCGCGATCTGCCGAGGTCGCCGGGCCGCTCACGACGATCGCGTGGGGATCCGGAGTCCCCGGTGCGA
>JBKKAE010000305.1:0-4426 GCA_046714835.1 Actinomycetota bacterium
CACGGCCACGCCGCAGGCGACGAGGTTCTGCGCCAGTTCGCCGGCGCGGGGGGGGGGGGCGGCCCCCCCCCCCCCCCGGCTTCGCTTCCGGGCTCCTGGGCATCGGCGGCGGGCTCGTGATGGTCCCCCTGCTGGCCGGCTGGCTAGGGATGCCCCTGAAGCGCGCACTCGGCACGTCGCTGCTTGCGATCGTCGCCCTGGTCGTGCCCGGCACCGTCGTTCACGCGGCACTCGGCCACATCGACTGGGGGATCGGACTGGCACTGGCCGTCGGGGCGATCCCGGGTGCGCGCGTGGGGGCTGCCCTCGCCCTGGGAGCCAAAGAACGGACCCTGAGGCTGGTCATCGGCGGGGGTCTCCTCGCGATCTCGGTCGGCTATGCCGTCGACCAGGCGGCCACGATGCTGGGTCGCTGAGCGCGGCGGCTACGATTGGCCATCGGTATGCGCCGCACGTACGGACCACGCATCGTCTTGCCCTTCCTCGCGATCCTCTGGACCGCTTCGCCCGCGCCTGCGCAAGAGCCGGACGAGCCGACGGCCGTGATCCGCCTGATCAGCCAGACGCCCTGGACCACGACCAAGAAGCCGATGCTCCGGCTGAGGGTCAGCGTGCGCAACGACGGAGACGCGACGATCGCGAGCCCCGCGATCGGATGGGAGATCGGGCCCCGGGTGACCTCGCGCCTGCAGTACGAGACGGCGCTCGAGCAGGGGCCGACGTTCGCCGCATCCGCAGACACGGTGCCGCTCCTGGGGCCTCTGAGTCCGGGGGACGCCGTGGAGATCCCGATCCCGATCGACGTGTCGGAGATCCCGGGAAGCGTCGACCCAGAGGACTCGGGCGTCTATCCGCTGCAACTCGCGCTCCGGAGTGGATCGGTCGACCATGAGATCGCCGTCCTCACGACGGCTGCGATCCACATCGTGAGGGAGCCGCAGGTCCGGGTCCTGTTCTCATGGTGGACCGAGATCGCGTCTCCGGTGGCGTTCGCGCCCGACGGAACCCTGATCGATACCGGATGGGAGGCGACCCTCGAAGCGGAGGGCGGCATCGTGGCGCAGGTCGAGGCGATCACCGAGCTCCTCGCGCAACCAAGATCGAGAGCCGAGTTCGACCTGATCGTCTCCCCCGCCGCCCTCGATCAGCTGCGGCAGGCGTCCGACGGCTACGAGCGGAGCGATGGACAGGTCCTCGAGGAGGGCGACGTCGTCCCTCGCATCGCGGCCGAGACCCTGGACCGCCTCCGCGCGATCGTCGCGAGCCCTCGTGTACGTGTGCACGCGATGCCGTTCGCGGCGCCGAGACTCCCGGCACTACTGTCCTCCGGTCTCCGAACGCATCTCGAGGATCAGTGGCGACTGGGCGACGAAACGTTCGAACGGATCCTCGAGGAGCGGCCCGATCCCACCGTTGCGCGACCTCCCGGGCTCGCCTTCGACCAGAGCTCGGTCGACGTGCTGGCCGCCCGAGGAGTGAGCACGATCTTAGGTGCGGCGGATTCCGTGGATCGGCCACCGAAGCCCAACGACTTCGCTCCTGATCCGGCTGCAGCGCTCTCCACGACCTCGGGCGTTGACGTCAACCTGGTCCTTCCGGACCCGGGGACACAGGCGATGCTGAGCGACCCCGCGCTGCTCAAGGACCCCGTTCTCCTCGCGCAAGCCGTCCTCGGGGAGCTCGCCACGATCTGGCGAGAGCAGCCCGTGCCTGAAGGCGATGTCAAGCGTGGGCTCGCGCTCGACCTTCTCCCGGATCTGCCGACCGCGATCTGGGTTGAGGTGGTGGAACGACTCTCCGACGCGCCGTTCCTCGAGCCGGTCTACGCCGAGGAACTCCCCTTCGAGGTGGACCCGGCGCCGATCCCTGCGGCGCTCGAGCCCCCGGCACCGGAAGGATTCACCGCGTCGTACGCGGACGACCTGGCGGCGACCGGGCGTCGGCTCGCCGCGTTCGCATCGATCCTCGAGGAGCCGGCCGAGGAAGCGGACCGTCTCCGCCGCGAGATGCTCTACGCGGAGGCATCGCAGTACATCCTCAACGAGGGATCCGGGCGGATCTGGATCGAGTCCGTCAACGACGTCATCGATCGGGCGTTCTCGCGCTTGGCGCCAGATACCTCGCGGGTGCTGACGTTCACGTCGCGCTCCGGCACGATCCCGCTCCGCATGGGCGATCCCGGCGGTCGCGTCCTGAATGTCAGGGTGCAGCTCGCCTCAGGTCGGGTCGAGTTCCTCGGAGACAACGAGCGAACCGTGCGGCTGGATCAGCCCGATCAGGTGATCACCTTCCGAGCGGAGGTGAAAGCGTCCGGCCCCAGCCAGATCGTCGTTCGCGTGATCGCGCCGAACGGCATGACCCTGGCGCGGCGCGAGCTCCTCGTGAGCTCCACGGCGGTCAATCCGATCGCGCTGATCATCACGATCGGCGCGGGCCTGATCCTGGTCGGACTTTGGTCGAGGAGGCTGTTCCGACGACGGAACCCGTGACCTCCGGAGAGGAACCCCTGCCCGAAGACACGCGGCGATCGCTGATGCGCCACACCGCCGTCATGACGGTCGGGACCACACTTTCGCGCCTGACGGGCTTCCTCCGCCTTACCGCGATGACGGCCGCCATCGGCGTGACGGTCAGCGAGCTCGGGTCGATCTACACGGTCGCCAACCTCACGCCCAACATCGTCTACGAGCTGATCCTCGGCGGCATCCTCACCTCGGTGTTCGTGCCGGTCTTCGTCGACCGGATGCAGTCGCGGGGAAGCGACGACGCCCACGAGGTGGCCGATCGGGTGATGACGCTGGTCCTCGTGATCGCGGTCGTGGTCGCGGCGCTGGGGGCGTTGTTCGCCGAACAGATCATCCGTCTGTATCTGGTCTCGTCCGACGCACCCGCTCGGGAGGCCCAGGCTCAGGTGCAGCTCGGGGTCTTCTTCCTCCGTTGGTTCATGCCGCAGATCGTCTTCTACGGCGTCGGCGCGGTCGCGATCGGGCTCCTGCAGGCACATCGCCGCTTCGCGCCCCCCATGTTCGCACCGGTCCTGAACAACCTGGTCGTCATCGGGACGTTCGTCGCCTACGCGATCGTCCGCGGGGACCGGCCGCCGCGGGTGGTCGGCATCACGGGAGCGGAGCAGACCGTGCTCGCCCTGGGCACCACCCTCGGTGTGATCGTCATGACCGTCGCGCTGTGGCCATCCCTTCGCTCGCTCGGATACCGCCTCCACCTGCGATTCGACTGGCGGCACGAGGCCGTCCGGCATCTCGTGCGGCTCGCGGCGTGGGTGGCCCTCTACGTGGCCGCCAACCAGCTCGCATACGTGGTCGTCATCATCCTCAACAACCAGTTCCGGGCGGGGCCGCAGATCTACACGACTGCCTTCACGGTCTTCCAGCTACCCCACGCGATCTTCGCCGTGTCGATCTTCACCGCGCTGTTGCCGGGGATGAGCGAACGGTGGTCGAGCGGGCATCCCGACGGCGTGCGCGCGCTGGTCTCGCGCCGGCTCCGCGACACCGCCGTCGTGATCCTCCCGGCGGCGGCGGGGCTCTTCGTCCTGGCCGAGCCGATCTCGCGGCTCCTGTTCGAACACGGCGAGACCGTCGCGCGCGACTCGCTCGCGATCGCTCGGACCCTGCAGGGGTTCGCGGTCGGGCTCCTGTTCTTCTCGACGTTCCAGCTCCTCACCCGGACCTTCTACGCGATGCAAGACACGCGAACCCCCGCGCTCGTCAACCTGGTGGCGGCAGCCGTGAACGTCGGCGCCGCCCTCGTCTACGTCGGACCCTTGGACCTCGGCCTCGGTGGGATGGCCCTCGCGCACGCCACCTCGTACATCGTGGGGGCGGGTGTGCTGCTTCTCTTCCTGCGACGTCGCCTCGGACCGATCGACGGTGCTCGGATCGCGCGCACGGCAGCGAAAGCGTCGATCGGAGCGGTGACGTCCGCGGCGGTGGCCTTCGGTGTGATGGAAGCGTGGGATGTGCCGACGGAAGCGAGCGTGTTGGTGCAGGCAGCACACGTCGGCGCAGCCATCGCCGTCGGGGTGCTGGTGTTCCTCATCACGGCACTTATCCTGCGAGTCGGAGAGGTCGATGACCTGAGGCAGGCCTTCGTCAGGAGATTCCGCGGGTGAACGTGCGCGACGAAACCGGACTGATCGGGAAGATGATCGTGGTCTGGCTTCTCATCCTCGCGCTCCTCGCGGTCGCCGCGATCGACGCTGCCTCGATCGCGTTCACTACCTACAAGCTCGCGGACGTCGGGGCGGCGGCGGCCAGCGAAGGTGCGCTCGTCTACAAGAAGGCGCGGGATATCCGCGACACCTGCGAGCGGGTCGCCCAGGTCGTGGAGAGAGAGGAAGCGACGGCGCGGTTGGCGCGCGGAGGCTGCACCGTCGAACGGCCGACCGGCCTGGTCACGGTGAAGC
>JBKKAE010000306.1:0-4017 GCA_046714835.1 Actinomycetota bacterium
GTTGCGCGCTCCGGGGCTCCGGCCACGCGAGGTTCGCAGAGGCTCGGAGCCGATGGCAACCCGGCAGGCGGCCGGGGAGACGGAAGAACCGTGTGATGGAAGAGCGGGTGCTCGCGGCGGTGCGGACGGGGCCGTCGCGGATCGAGTTACAAGAGTTACCGATGCCGGACGTCCCGGATGACGGTGCGTTGCTCCAGATGGAGGTCGCGGGCATCTGCGGGACCGACGTGAAGATGTACAAGGCGCCACGCGTGACCGGGCCGGTGATCATGGGCCACGAGAACGTCGGCGTGATCGCCAAGGCTGGGCAGAAGTTCACCGAGCGTAAGGGCGTCGGCGAGGGCGACCGTGTCTTCGTGGAGCATTACGTTGGGTGCTTCAACTGCGAATGGTGCCATCTCGGCCAGTACCGCCACTGCTGGGCGACCGACTGGCGCTACAACCCGGAGGCTCTGCGTTACGGGTACACGCCCGCGACTCGTCCCCCGCACTTGTGGGGCGGGTTCGCCGAGTACATGTACCTGCCATGGAACGCCGTCGTGCACAAGGTGCCCGACGGGGTCTCGGCTGAGCTCGCGGGGATCGCCACGCCGCTTTCGAACGGGATCGAATGGGCGTTGTTCGACTGCCAGGTGGGTTTCGATTCGAGCGTGATGATCCAGGGGCCCGGTCAGCAGGGCCTGGCCCAGGTCGTGGCGTGCAAGCAAGCCGGCGCGTCGACGATCGTCGTCACCGGCACATCGAAGGATGAGGCTCGGATGGGGGTGGCCAAGGTGCTCGGCGCCGACTTCACTGTCGACATCGAGCAGGAGGACACCCTGGCACGGGTCGCCGAGATCACCGGCGGGAACGGCGTCGACGTCGTGATCGACTGCACGGCCGGCGCGGGAACCGCTCCGATCCTGGTCGGGATCCAGGCGCTGAAGCGCAAGGGCGGTACGTTGCTCATCCAAGGCGAGATCGACGAGTTCCCCGGTTTCCCGATCCGGGACCTCACCGAGAAAGCCATCACGATCAAGAGCGCCCGGGGCCACAGTTACAAGGCGTGCGAGCTCGCACTGAGGCAGCTGGCCTCGAAGCGGTTCCCGCTCGACCTGCTCACCACCCACACCTTCGGGCTGGACCAGGTCGACGTCGCCATCCGATCCGTGGGCGGCGAGGGGGAACCGGGTGTCATCCATGTCTCGCTGCTCCCGGGGAAGGGGAGCCCGGGGCCAGGGTCGTAGAGACCGATCGAGGGGAGGATCCGTATGGGGGTGGTGGTCCGCGACATCAGCCGGGCCGACCGGGCGGTCGCCGACGCGCTCGGCGCCTTCGGGGTTGCCACGATCCACGAGGCGCAGGGGCGCGCGGGACTGCTCGAGCCCGACATCCGCCCGATCTACCCGGGGACCCGCATCTCCGGTACCGCCGTGACCGTCAGCGTCCCGCCCGGCGACAATCTGATGATCCACGTGGCCGTCGAGGTGTGCGGGGACGGTGACGTGCTGGTGGTGGCTCCGACCTCACGATCGGACGCCGGCTACCTCGGAGAGCTCCTGGCGACGGCGCTCGCCTTCCGTGGGGTGCGCGGCGCGGTCATCGACGCGGGCGTGCGGGACGTGGCCGACCTGCAACGGATGGGCTTCCCGGCATGGTCGCGCCACATCTCCGCGTACGGGACGGTCAAGGAGACCCTTGGAGATGTCAACGTTCCCGTGGTGTGTGCGGGTCAGGCCGTGCGGCCGGGGGACGTGGTCGTGGCGGACGACGACGGTGTCGTCGTGGTGCCACGCGTGCACGCGGAGGCCGTCCGCGCGGCCAGCGCAGAACGCGAGGAAAAAGAAGCCTTGTCCCGGAGCCGGTACGAGGCCGGTGAGCTCAGCCTCGACATCTACTCGATGCGGTCGGGGCTGGAGGCGAAGGGACTCCGGTACGTGGACGAGGCCCCGCACGAGGGACCTGGCTGAGCGACGATCGGGAACGAGGAGACCGATGATCATCGACTGCCACGGGCACTACACGACCACGCCGCCTCAGCACGCTCGGTTCCGGGAGACCCAGCTGGCGTGGCTGACCGACCCTTCGCGACCGCGGCCGGACCCGGAGCGGATCACCGATGACGAGATCCGCGAGAGCATCGAGCGGAACCAGCTTCGCGTGATCCGGGAGCGCGGCGCCGACATGGCGATCTTCTCGCCGAAGGCGCTCGGGATGGAGCACCACGTGGCGGACCAGGACATCGCGAGGGACTGGGCGCGGACGAACAACGACCTCATCCACCGGGTGCTGACGCTCTTCCCCGACCACTTCGCCGCGGTCTGCCAGCTCCCCCAAACCCCCGATGGGCCGCTCGACGCATCGATCGAGGAGCTCGAACGCTGCGTGCTCGAGCTCGGCTTCGTCGGCTGCAACCTCAACCCCGACCCCGCCGGCGGATACTGGACGTCGCCACCGGTGACCGATCGCTCGTGGTACCCGATGTACGAGAAGATGGTCGAGCT
This sequence comes from Actinomycetota bacterium, assembly GCA_046714835.1. Classification (GTDB taxonomy): domain Bacteria; phylum Actinomycetota; class UBA4738; order UBA4738; family HRBIN12; genus JAJNBA01. The sequence continues at coordinate 2,484 of JBKKAE010000306.1, forward strand.
CGAGGTCCCGGCGATGATCCACGTCTCCGCCTCATGCAACCCGAGCTTCCACACCACTGGCTCCCATTACCTGAACGGTGACACCACCGTCTTCATGCAACTCCTCGAGGGCGACCTGTTCCGAGACTTCCCGGACCTGCGCTTCGTCATCCCGCACGGCGGTGGCGCCGTCCCGTATCATTGGGGCCGGTACCGGGGGCTCGCGTCACGCCTCGAGCGGCCGCCCCTCGACGAGCACCTCATGGGGAACGTCTTCTTCGACACCTGCGTGTACCACCAGCCGGGGATCGACCTGCTGTTCGAAGTCATCGAGGTGGGCAATATCCTGTTCGCCTCGGAGATGCTCGGGTCCATCCCGAACGTCGTCGACCCGGAAACGGGCTTCCAGTTCGACGACACCAAGCGCTACGTCGACGCATTGGACCTGTCCGAGGACGACCGCCGTCGGGTGTTCGAGCTGAACACTCGGCGCGTGTACCCGCGGTTGGATCGCTCGCTCCGGGCGCGGGGGCGCTGAAGGCGTCATGGCCAAGATCAGACCGATCCCGCGTGAGGAGGCGACGCCCGAGCAGCGTCGCGTCGGCGACGCGATCTTCGGGTCTCGGCACGAGGACTACGGCGGGCCCTCGGCTGTCCTGCTCCACGTTCCCGAGCTGGCCGAACGGTTCGAGGACCTCCGCGCAGCCTTGATCGGGCACGAGCGGCTCCCGAAGCCTGCGCTGCACCTGGCCGCCCTCCTCGCCGCAAGATTCTGGTCGTCGCAGTACACGTGGTGGAAGCGCGTCGACATGTGCCGGGCGGCGGGTATCCCCGACAACGTGATCGACGCGGTGCGAGATCGGCGCCGGCCTGCCTTCGCCGATCCGGCCCTAGAGGTCGTGTACGACTATGTCGCCGAGCTGCTCGAGACGGGGCGGGTCGGCGACGGGACCGATGCGCGAGCCCTGCAGCTCCTCGGTGAGCAGGCAGTCATCCAGCTCGTACTCGTGGTCGGGTTCTACTCGATGCTGGCGCTGGTCTCCGACGCGTTCGAGCCCGATCTCCCACCGGGGGTCACTCCGCCGCTCGAGGAGCAGGGCTATTCGGGGGGAGGTCGGCTCCGCGAGAGCACTTCGCGGAGCGAAGCAGGCGATCCCTAACGCGACGTGCCGATCGTCGCGGCGGGATCGGGTGCCGGCTCGAGCACACGGACGTTGTCGTAACCGAGATACCGGAACATCCGGTTCTGGCCTGAGAGGAGCAGGAGCGGCTCGTCGCCGTCGTTCACGTGCTGATGAACGGTATTCGTGGGCACGTACACCGTGTCGCCCTTGGAGAACGAGTGCTGCGACGGCTCGGTCGCGATCCTCGCGTAGTAGCGATCGGCGATCTCTGCCTCGACGTCCCAGTGGAGGGAATGGCCGCTGCCGGAGATCACGTAGAGCACCTCGTAGGCCATATGCCAATGGCGGCCCGAGCGTCCTCCCGGCGGGATCTCCTGTTCGTACACGTCCACGCTGAGGATCCGCTGATCGGTCCGGTCCTTGGACGTGAT